>JAQUZZ010000090.1 GCA_028691095.1 Alistipes sp.
CCCACCCTCTTTACCTTCGGCCCGCTCGAAGTCCGATACTATGGCTTGATGTGGGCTTTAGCCTTAGGACTCAGTGCCTACATCTTCAGCAACCTGATTAAACGCGAGGGGTATAGCGAAAAGATATTCGATTCGATCTTTTGGTACGGCGTACTCTCCACCATCATCGGTGCACGAGTGGGTCACTGCCTCTTCTACGACCCGGGCTATTACCTGACCCATCCCATCGAGATTCTCTATATTCACCAAGGAGGATTGGCCAGCCACGGTGCAGCCATCGGACTGTTGGTGGGACTATGGCTCTTCTCGCGCAAAAACAAGATGTCCTACCTCTGGGCGTTGGATCGGATCACGATTGCCGTGTGCATCTCCGGAGCGCTGGTGCGTATCGGCAATCTCATGAACTCCGAGATCTACGGTACCGTAACCTCGCTGCCTTGGGGCTTCATCTTCGTTCGCAACCAGGAGACACTCCCCATGCACCCCACGCAACTCTACGAGGCCTTCTTCTACTTCTTGCTTTTCGGCCTACTTTGCTGGATGTATTATCGTCGCAATCTCGCCCACACGCGACAGGGCTTTATGTTCGGCATCTTCCTGATCGCATTGTTCGGATTCCGCTTCTTCGTGGAGTTCATCAAGAATCCGCAAGAGGAGTTTGAGCGCAACATGATGCTCGATATGGGTCAATGGCTGAGTATCCCCTTTGTGATTTTAGGGGTTGTCATTCTCTATCGCTCCCTACGTCGGCCATCCACCCCTGTGCCGGCGGCCAAGACGAAACACACTTCGCATAAAAACGCTTAATCCATACCCCTATGGACCCTATCAGCAGCCTTATATTCCATGCACTGACCAATCGGCAGGGCGTGATTCTTCCAGGCATCGGAGCCCTTTATGTGACCGTAGCCCCCGCCGTCATGCGCACCCCGGGAACCATTCTTCCTCCGGAGAATCGCGTGGAGCTCACCTCGGAACAGAACACGTCACTCCCCCATATCTTCACCCTAATCGCCGAACAACGGCGCATCAACCTCGAACAAGCGCAAGAGATCTACTACCAGTGGTTGGCAGGGGTGTGCTCGGAGAGAGGGGTCACCATCACTTCGGTGGGTTCGATTGTCGAGGGCGTCTTTACACCCGATCCCACACTCTTGGGCGTGCTGAATCCCGGCAAGATCGAGCCCGTGAAGTTACCCGCTCAGGTCGACTCCAAACAGATTGGATGGTGGATTGCAGGAGGGGTCGTGGCCGGCATCGTGATTGCAGCCGGGCTTATTACGCTCCTTGAACTCAACAATGGATCGAAAGATCCCGCCGAACACTTCTTCGCACCCACCCCACACGAGAACGTCGCACCCGCCACACCTCAGGCCGTTACGCCCCCTGCAACAGACTCGATGCCGATCACCGACTCGACTCAAACGCCCGCAGCAGCAGCCACTCAGGACACCTCGGCATCTGTTGCTCCGCAGGCTCCCGCTGTGTCGGCGTCCTCGGTTGCAGCCCCTGCTTCGCAAACCCTCTACTATGTAGTTGTCGGAACATACAGCAACATGGAGAACGCCGACAAATTCATTCGTGAAGCGCAACGGATCGACGCCTCGCTCACCTACACCAAGCGGACGCAACCGAGCAGCCGCGTCGTGGTCTCGGTCTTCCACTCTCCGATTCAGAGCGAAGCCTCGCAATTCCAACACAAAATTGCCGACAAATTCACTGACGCTTGGGTCTTGAAGGTAAAGCCTTAAGTCGGAATAGACCGGAGGGATTACCCCTCCATACATTACGAAAACGCCTCCGCATCCATCTTTGGGATGCGGAGGCATTTTCGTAACATCCGTCCGCAACAACTCCCAGTCCACCAAAGAGGCGCACCCAAAACGGGACTATTTCAAAAAGCGGGTCTAAGGATAGATGCCAACAAGACGCCCCCCAACTCACACGACAAAATGAGGCAACACGGAGTGGGGGAAAAGCAATTCACCCACGCCACAAATTTGCAGCGTGGGTGAACGTATGATTTTAGGTTTGGTCTCTGCGTCAGACCCGATTCGGCCTCTTCCTTAGAGCGAAAGGATTTTTGCTCCAGCGCACACACTCCCTTCTTCGCCTCTCAACCAAGCCGGAGGTTTATTTCACTCTGAGTTTCTGTTTGATCTGCAAGACAGAGGTCGATTTCAAGCCATTGAGCGCGCACAATTTCGGAACGGTAGTCGAGTAACGTCGCGCAATATGCGAAAGCGTCTCCCCGCTTTTGACATAATGATACTGCTTGGAGGCGATGGAGGAGGTCGGTTTCTTCGTTGCAGAGGAGGTGGATTTCGCCGTTGAAGCCGTCAGCACCGACGAGGTAGCCTTCGACTCTTCGGATGCCAAATTTTCAGGCGTTGGCATATACCCCACCTGCTCTTTGATGGAGACGCGAATCTGCCCCCCTCGATTGTAACAGTAGAGGGTGTTTGCCTCCTTGAGACATCGATTCTCGGTATCCAAGACCCACGTAGGATTGATCGGCTCTCCGGCAATCCGAATCTCAAAATGGAGATGCTCGGTTGTGGCTCGACCGGTGCGTCCCGCCAGACCGATCGGGGCTCCAGCCTCCACCACATCGTTCACTGAGACCAAATTGCGAGACTGATGCGCATAGACACTCTCCATGCCGTTATAGTGTCGAATCACGATGATATTGCCATATCCGCTGTACGGCTTAGCCATACGCACCACGCCCGGCCATGCAGCGCGAATCGTGTCATGAGGCACCGCCTTGATGTCGACGCCCGAATGGAACGACCGACCCCGATACCCATACGACGAGATCAACTTGCCGGGATAGGGATAGCAAAACTCCTTGGAGAGATCACCTACCGCGATCTGCAACTCCCCACTCCCAGGGAAGGGGTTATTCGACTGCTGCGAGATACGCACATTGGCACTCTCGGTGGCCGAAAACTGCATTTTCGGACGCTCCGTCACGACGGGCTGTTGCGCCTGAATCTTGGCCTGCATGGAGGCGCTCTTGTCCAACCGATAGGGGTTCACCGGTTCGACGGTTTCGGGAATCACCTCCTCAGCCTTCTGATCCTGCAACAACGGCTCGGGGCGCGGAGTGGAGGAGGCAGACGCAGTTACCGTTTTGGAGGGAGTTTTTTTCTCTCTATCCATTCCGAGGAATGATTTGGTTGCCGTACATCCCACCAACATCATTCCAACCATCATCGAACACCCTATTGTATAAATATTCATAGAATTACAATTTATAAAAACACGAAAAACTTGTGAACCCTCCACGAAGAAAACCTTCGGAAAGAATCACCCACAGACCCATGCAAAGCGAAACCTCGTTCGACCTTTATTTCAACCCCGTTGGGGGTATTCTACCGACCGAGCTTCACTGTATTGCGGTATAACGGTATAAAATTAAATATTATTTCCCAAAAATCCATATTTTATCCTTAATTCATCTTAAAATCATCAAAAACAGGCTCTTCTCCACCCAACCAATCGAGGGAAATCATCCATCCTTAGCATCGGCAATTCTAATAGAAAGGAAGTGAAGTATACAAAACGTGCGTTTTGCGGATTGACCCGTAGCCGCTGCATCGGACGCGCCGGGCATCCTTCAATCCGCAAAATACCGCAGACCCGCTCCTCCCCCAACGGTGTGGGGGAGGTTGGGAGGGGGTTATCGAAACAAAAAGAGGCTTTTGAAAAAAGCCTTTAACGTGCGTCTTGCGGATTGACCCGTAGCCGCTGCATTGGACGCGCAGGGCATCCTTCAAGCCGCAAAATACCGCAGACCCGCTCCTCCCCCAACGGTGTGGAGGAGGTTGGGAGGGGGTTATCGAAACAAAAAGAGGCTTTTGAAAAAAGCCTTTAACGTGCGTTTTGCGGATTGACCCACAACCGCTGCATCGGACGCGCCGGGCATCCTTCAATCTGCAAAATACCGCAGACCCGCTCCTCCCCCAACGGTGTGGGGGAGGTTGGGAGGGGGTTATCGAAACAAAAAGAGGCTTTTGAAAAAAGCCTTTAACGTGCGTTTTGCGGATTGCCCCGTAGCTGCTGCATTGGACGCGCCGGGCATCCTTCAATCCGCAAAACGCACGTTAAAAGGGCAGAGAGTTACTCTCTGCCCTTGCAATTTTTGGTATCCGCTCGCGGCTTCACTCAACGAAGCAACCTCCACGCATACCGGATTCTGTGCCTTATGAGGTAGACTGGCATGCGGATGCGTTCATTGGTGAATCCATCGCACGATCGGCCTACTGTGCGGCCTGTTGATCCTCTTTCTGTTGACGCTCCACCTCTTGGATCAAAGCCGTCTCGGAGAGTTTCAAGGCCTTGGCAATGCCTTTACCACAGCAAGGATCGGCCTGAAAGAAGCGTGCGGCTGCCCGCAACTGAATCTCCTGAGGTACTCCCTCCATCGACTCTGCTGCATTCGCAATGGTGCGCGCCTGTTCGTCGGCCGGCATCAGGCGGAACAAAGCTCCCGGCTGCGAGTAGTAGTCGGTATCCTCTCTGTGATTGTAGGCATAGGCGGCACCCTCCAACGCCAACGGAGGCTCACCCACACTGCGATCTTCAACGGGCCCTCCGAAGCTATTGGGTTGATAATTGACATCTCCTGCGCCGTTGGCATCAAATCGCATCATGCCGTCTCGATGGTAGTTGTGCACCGGACAACGCGAGGCATTGATCGGTAGGCTCTCAAAATTGGCTCCCAAGCGATAACGATGTGCATCGCCATACGCGAATAGGCGTCCTTGCAACATCTTGTCGGGCGAGAAGCCGATGCCCGGTACCACGTTGGCCGGATTGAAAGCAGCCTGCTCCACCTCCGCAAAGTAGTTGCTCGGATTACGGTTCAGCTCCAGAATACCCACCTCCTGCAACGGATAGTCGGCATGGGGCCAAACTTTCGTCAGGTCGAACGGATTGATCCGATAGCTCTTGGCATCCGCCTCGGGCATAATCTGCACATACATCTTCCAACGCGGAAAATCACCTTGTGCAATATGGTCGTAAAGATCACGCTGCGAAGCCTCTCGATCCTTGGAGACGATTTTTTCGGCCTCGGCATTGGTCAAGCAAGCGATTCCCTGCATGGTTTTCAGGTGAAACTTCACCCAGAAGCGTTCGTTCTGTGCATTGATGAAACTGAACGTATGACTCCCGAAGCCGTGCATCTGGCGCAAGCTCTTCGGAATACCGCGATCGCTCATGAGGATCATCACCTGATGCAGGGTCTCCGGCGACAGACTCCAGAAATCCCACGCCGCCGTTGCACTCCGCAGATTGGTTCGCGGATCGCGCTTTTGGGTGTGAATAAAATCGGGGAACTTCAACGGATCGCGGATAAAGAAGACCGGCGTGTTGTTGCCTACCAGATCCCAGTTTCCCTCATCGGTGTAGAATTTGATTGCGAATCCGCGCACATCGCGCTCCGTATCGGCTGCGCCACGCTCTCCGGCTACCGTCGAGAAACGAAGGAATAGATCGGTTTGCTTGCCCACGGTGGCAAAGATGGAGGCTTTGGTGTACGCCGTAATATCCTGGGTGACAGTAAAGGTTCCAAACGCAGCGGATCCCTTGGCATGCACCACACGTTCAGGGATTCGCTCACGGGTAAAGTGAGCCAGCTTCTCCATGAACCACACGTTCTGCAACAGCATCGGCCCATGAGGCCCTGCCGTCTGCACATTTTGATTCTCTGACACCGGAGCTCCCGCATCGGTTGTCAATCCTTTCTTGTTTTCCATAGCCCTAATTTTTTGAAGCGGTGAATCGTTTTTTTCAAAAGATACCTGTGGTCATTCCTTGCTATCTTCCTGTAACAAATATAGAGGAAAAAATAACAATCCAACCCATTCAAGAAAAATATAGGTTTCAAATCTAAAAACAACAACTCCACGTTTTCTGAGCATCCAAGACACCTCAAAAAACGTGGAGTGTAAACAATCGTTGCAGCACCTTCTCATGCTGCACATTGGCCGTTAGGCCATCTCCCACTGCGAGCGGATTAACTCCAAGGCCGCGGGCACGCTCTGTGCCTTGTCGCCCTTGCATCCGCACTCGAAACTCACATAGTTTGCATAATTCATCGCCTGCAAGGCACGGAATCCATCGATGTAGTTATCTACATCGCCATCCTCACCCGGTGTGTTTCGCGTACCCCGACTGGCAATATGGACGTGCTGGAGGTATTTGTCGGCCGAGAAGAAGGCTCCGTAGTCTGAGGTCTCCTCCGCGGTCATGTGCCAGAAGTCTCCCATACATTTCACACCCTCATGTTTGGCATCGCGACAAATGGAGGCCGCATCCCCCACCTGACGAAGATAGAAGGCCTCGGCACGGTTCAACGGCTCCAAAATCACCGTCGTACCACACTGCACGGCGTAATCGCCCAATGCCCGGAGT
>JAQUZZ010000091.1 GCA_028691095.1 Alistipes sp.
GGCAATCCACCAACCAACGAGGTACCTTGTGGTACAACCTAACGACGCGCAATGCGAACTTGACTCCATGAAATATACGACTTCTCTTTTTTGTTTTCTGTGGCTCGGGTGTGGCGGGATGCTTCCCCTCTCACTCTGGGGCGGTGCGCCTTCGAGGCTGATGACCGATTTGATGGAACATACCGATCGGGTATGGATCGAGGGCTATCCTTCGCAGGTAACCTTGGATCAAGTGGGGCACACCTTGGAGCCGTTGCGTTTTGTGGAGATCGGAAGTCGAACCCCCAGTTTCAGTTGGCAGGTCAACGATGAACGCCCGAATGTGATGCAGACGGCCTATCATCTTCAGGTAGCCTCCTCTGCCGCTTTGCTGCAAGCCGATTCGGCCGATCTGTGGGATAGTGGCGAGCAAGCCAGTCCTGCTTCGGTGGCGGTGGCCTATGCGGGAGCCGAACTGCAACCCTCCACCCTCTACTATTGGCGTGTACGTACCTATAATAATAACGATCCGCAACCGTGGTCGGCGATTCGGGCTTTCCGAACGGCTGCCCAACTGGAGAGCTATCGTACACCGGTCTATCCGTTGGAGAAGCGGAACGATTGGCCGCAATGCGTGACCTCCCCTACCGAAAAGGTGCGGTTGGCTGATTTCGGGCAGGCGACGTTCGGACAACTGATGTTGACGCTGCGTGCTGCGACCGAAGATACGGTGATCGTACGTCTCGGAGAGTGTTTGAAAGCGGGGCGTGTGGACTCCAATCCAGGCGGGAGCCGTCGCTACCAGGCGTTGCGTCTGCCGGTCATGCCGGGGTTGCACACCTATAAAATCAAGATTCCGGCCGATCAGCGCAACACGGGCGATCGGGCGATCGCCATGCCTTCGGAGATCGGGGAGGTCTATCCCTTCCGTTATGTCGAAGTCGAGGGGCGTGCCGTGCAAGAGGGTGAGGGTGTGTTGGAGTGGATGCGCCAAAGTGTGAATTATCCGTTTGACGATTGCGAAGCTACGTTTCGGAGCTCCGATATGACGCTCAATCGCGTGTGGGCGTTGTGCAAGGAGTCGATACGGGTTACCTCCTTTGCGGGGACGTATGTCGATGGAGACCGCGAGCGAATCCCCTATGAGGCCGATGCACTGATTAACCAGTTGGCGCACTACTGCACCGATCGGGAGTATAGCATGGCGCGTCATACGCATGAGTACCTGCTGACCCATGCAACTTGGCCTACGGAGTGGATTCTGCAATCGGTGTTGCTGGCGTGGTATGACTACCTCTATACGGGCGATTTGAGGGCGGTGAAGGCGCATTACGAGACCCTGCATCATAAAACCCTGCTGGCGTTGGCCGATGAACGCGGATTTATTACCGTTGCGGAAGCGAAGCAGACCCCTGAGTTGTTGAAATCCATTCATCTGTACGGAGGTCAAAAATTACAAAATATTGTCGATTGGCCCCATACGGGTCAACTGGGGTTGGAGAAGGCCGAGGGTGGTGAGGCCGACGGCTATGTCTTTACGGAGGTCAATACGGTGGTCAACGCCTATCATTACTATGCCTTGACGCGGATGGCACAGATGGCTCAGTTGATCGGAGCCGTGTCTGATGCTCAGAAGTATAGCGCGGCGGCTGCCAAGTTGCGCAAGGTGTTTAATGCGGAGTTGTACGACCGCAATGCTGGAGCCTATCGAGACGGCATCGGGACGGATCATCATGCCCTGCATGCCTCGATGTTTCCGTTGGCTTTCGGCATGGTGGAGCCTCGGGATGTGCCCAAGGTGGTGGAGTTTATCCGTTCGCGCGGCATGGCGTGCAGCGTCTATGGATCGCAGTTCTTGTTGGACGGACTCTATGACTATGGGGCTGCTGCTGCCTATGGGTTGGAATTACTCAGCTCGACGGCCGAAAGAAGTTGGTATAACATGATCCGTGTGGGATCGACCGTCTCTTTGGAGGCGTGGGATAACAAATACAAGCCGAACCAAGACTGGAATCATGCGTGGGGTGCAGCTCCCGCCAATCTGATTCCCCGTAAATTGATGGGAGTCGAGCCGATCGAGGCCGGCTTCGCTCGGGTACGCATCGCCCCGCAACCCGACACGCTGTTTTGGGCCGATGCGGTGGTTCCGACCATTCGCGGTGCGGTGAAGGTGGCGTGGCAGCAGCAGGATGGGGGCTTGGTGTTGCAGGTGGAGATCCCGGCCAATATGCAGGCCGAGGTGTGTGTGCCGATGCCCCAGCAGGTCAAACGGTATGCACTGCGTCAGGATGGCAAACCGCTCACGCGCAGCGTGCGTGCCGCACAAGGGGTCTTGATTCCCCACGTCGGATCGGGGCGTCACACCTTTGAACTTACTTGGTAGCGCCACGAACAAGAACGATTACACTTTGAATTACCTAACATAATAAAACTTTAGACCGAAACATGAAAAAATTACTTCTCTGTGCTTTTGCACTCTATGCCGCATCGTTGCAGGCCAAGCCGATGGGTAAGGGGTCGTTGCCCCCTGTATTCCCGAAAGAGGTTGCCGACCAGACTCAGTTTGACACCCGTACACGCGCCTATATCTCTCCGGTGCGCGTTATGTGGACGGAGAACCCCGATCTGATCTCCGGATCCGAGAACCTGCTGCTTCAGGGCAACGGTCAGGCTACGACGGCCAATACTCCCAAATGTGTCTTTTCCAGTCGCGACTATCGTCGTCCCTCTATTTTGCTTGATTTCGGTCGGGAAATTCATGGCGGATTGCAGTTTGTAACCTGCATTCGATCCTCTACCAAGCCGGTAAAGGTGCGGGTTCGCTTGGGTGAATCGGTGGGCGAGGCGATGTGTAACATCACTCCGGAGAACGGCGCGACGAACGACCATGCTATGCGCGACTACACCATTGAGTTGCCGTGGTTGGGCGTTTGTGAGGTCGGAAACTCAGGATTCCGTTTCGTGCGCATTGATATGCTCGAAGACGATGTAGAGCTGCCGATCAAAGAGATTCGTGCCAGCCTGCTCTATCGGGATATTCCCTATTTGGGTTCTTTCCACTCCAATGACCCGCGGATTGACAGCATCTGGTTGACCGGAGCGTACACCCTGCACCTGAATCTTCAGGAGTATCTGGTGGAGGCTCCCAAGCGCGACCGTCTGGTATGGTTGGGCGACCTCCATCCCGAGGTGCGCACGGCGTTGGCTGTCTTCGGTGACAACGAAGCCCTGTCGCGTGGATTGGATTTTGCACGGGATGAGACTCCGCTGCCCGGTTGGATGAACGGAATGTGCTCCTATTCGTTGTGGTGGGTGCTGATCCATCGCGATTACTTCCAGTATCGGGGCGATATGAACTATCTCAAGGAGCAGCAGAGCTACATGACCGATCTGTTGAAGCTTCTGATGCCCAAGGTGGATGCCGAAGGTCGCGAACATCTGGATGGCGGAGGTCGTTTCCTCGACTGGCCGACCAGTGAGAATAAAAAAGCGGTAGATGCCGGATTGCACGCCTTGATGTTGATGGTCTTTAATGCCGGAGCCGAGATGATGACGGCCTTGGGCGATCAGGATATGGCTGCACAATGCACCGCAACCGCAGATCGTATGCGTAAAGTGACACCCGATTATACCACCTCCAAACAGTCGGCTGCCTTGATTTCACTGGCCGGAATTGTTCCCGCCGAGAAGGCCAACGAAGTGTTGAAGGCAGACGGAGCACATGGCTTCTCGACCTTCTATGGATACTATATGTTACAGGCTCAGATGAAGGCGGGCGATTATGCCGGTGCAATTCAGAACATGAAGAGCTTCTGGGGTGGTATGCTGGATTTGGGTGCTACGACCTTCTGGGAAGATTTCAACCTCGATTGGATGAAGAATGCGGCGCGCATCGACGAACTGACTCCGGCCGGAAAGGTGGATGTACATCGCTCCTATGGTGATTACTGCTACAAGGGGTATCGTCATAGCTTGGCACACGGTTGGGCTTCGGGGCCTACGGCCTTCTTGACCGAATATGTGTTGGGTGTCTCTCCGGCTGCTCCCGGGTATAAGGTGGCCAAAGTGGAGCCTCACTTGGGCGATCTCCAGTGGGTTGAGGGAACTGTTCCTACCCCCTATGGCATCATCAAAGTGCGTCACGACAAACAGGCCGACGGTACGGTGAAATCGAAAATCGAAGCACCGAAAGGGGTGAAGATCATTCGCTAATCAGTGACCGGAAACAAGGATGGAGTCTTTCCGTTACGGTAGATGCCTGATATGCCGATGGGTTGATGACCCATTCATAGCACGTTGGGCTTAACAGGTACATTATAGATGGAAATTCCGGCTGGTGAGGATAAGGTTGTCAAAAAACATAATCTTTATATCATTATTTTCACAGCCGGAATTTCTTTTCTACCTAATTTTGTTTCAGCAAATCTGCAAAGAGAAATACCAATCGGGACGGTTTCGTTTTTTGTGTCCCGATGCTTTGTGTGAGAGGCTACCATAGAGCACTGAGTGCTTGAAATCCTCTGGCTGCGACGCGGTGTGCGTGCAGTATCTTTTTCAGGGGTGCGATCCGGGTGTTGAAGTTCTCTCTTTTCCAGAGAAGACGTTGGATCGTGAGCGGCGAAAGAGGCAATGCGACAAAGAGACACGAAAGCAATCTTTTAGTGTGAGGTCGAACCGAGTGGGTGTGAATTTTAGAGCGACCCTACACTCAAGCCGATGGCTCAGCACAGCGCAGGCTGTGCAAAGGACAATTTCCATTTTTTCTTGACACTTCCGAAATTTCACCTTCCCCTTAGGGCGTGGTGCGTTGAAGGGCTTTGACCCGATCGGAGGTTGGAGCGAGAGAATCGGACGAATGTCGATGAGTCCACCGCTTGCCACAAGGCAAACACGATTACAACCATAAAAAACTTCAAAAACCAAAACCAATGAAACAACTTTCATTTTTGGCGTTTGACCTGGGTGCTACCAGTGGACGTACCATCCTGGGAACGTTGAATGAAGGAAAACTCCAAATGAAGGAGTTGACCCGTTTCCCGAACCAGATTCTGGAACTCAACGGACACTGCTATTGGAACATCTTCTCGCTCTACGAGCATCTGAAGGCCGGTATGATTGCCGCAGCCAAAGAGGATGTCGAGATCACCTCGATCGGTATTGATACTTGGGGGGTCGATTTCGTCTTTTTGGCGGAGGATGGTCAGATTCTGGGCATCCCTCACGCTTATCGCGATCCTCATACGATGGGTGCTCCCGAAGCGTACTTTGAGAAGATCATGCCGCGCAAAGAGGTGTATGGCTTGACTGGAATTCAGGTGATGAATTTCAACAGTCTCTATCAGCTCTATGCCATGAAACGCGACAACTCGTCGTTGCTCAATGCAGCCAAAGAGGCGCTCTTTATTCCGGATGCGTTGAGTTATATGCTGACCGGACGCAAAGTGGTGGAGTACACCATCGCTTCGACCTCTCAGCTCTTGAATCCCAATACGAAGAAATTCGAGACACAGCTCCTTACGAAGATGGGCGTGAAGGCCGATCTGTTTGGCGATATTGTGATGCCGGGTTATGTGATCGGTACGTTGACCGATACGCTGGCTACCGAAACCGGGTTGGGAAAACTTCCCGTAGTGGCTGTTGCCGGTCATGACACCGCTTCGGCTGTGGCTGCCGTACCTGCCAAAGATGAGAAATTTGCCTACCTGAGCTCCGGAACTTGGTCGCTGATGGGAATCGAGGTGAAGGATCCGATCATCACCGAGGAGACCTCCAAACTGAACATCACCAACGAGGGTGGCGTTGAGGGTACAACCCGTCTGCTGAAGAACATCACCGGAATGTGGATTTTGGAGCAGTGTATCAAAGAGTGGCGCAAAGAGGCCATCGAATACACCTATCCCGAGATTGTGAAGATGGCACGCGATGCTGCGCCGTTCCAATCCTTCATCGACCCCGACAACGAGGCTTTTGCCAATCCGAAGAGCATGATTAAGGCCATCAAGGATTTCTGCAAGGAGTCGGGTCAGAAGGTTCCGCGCAACCACTCCGAGTTGATTCGTTGTATCTTCGAGAGCTTGGCACTCAAATACAAGAGTGTACTCGACAAGTTCCGTGTGTTGGCTCCGTTCCCCATCGAGAAACTCCATATTATCGGTGGAGGTGCCAAGAACCGTTTGCTCAACCAGTTTACGGCCAATGCGACCGGAACGACCGTTGTGGCAGGCCCGTCGGAGGGAACCGCGATCGGAAACATCATGTTGCAGGCTCGCGCCGCAGGATGCGTCAACTCGTTGCAGGAGATGCGTGACATGATTAACGAGGCGATTGAGATCGAAACCTTCAACCCCGAGGATACCGATGCTTGGAACGAGGCTTACGATCGCATCAAAGCCTT
>JAQUZZ010000092.1 GCA_028691095.1 Alistipes sp.
TATGGATCACCTCGTCGATATGATCGACCGCAATCAACAATCCCTCTAAGATGTGAGCTCGTTTCTCCGCCTGTGCCAAGTCGTAACGGGTACGACGTACCACCACATCGTGACGATGCTCCACAAAACAGCGAATCAGATCTTTCAGGTTGAGCAACATCGGTCGACCATCCACCAAAGCAATGTTGTTGACCGGGAAGGAGGTCTGCATGGCGGTGTATTTGAACAGGTTGTTCAGTACCACGCTGGCCACCGCGTCATGTTTGAGGATCATCACGATGCGCATACCGTTACGGTCGCTCTCATCGTTGATGTAGGAAATCCCCTCCATCTTCTTGTCGTTGATCAGATCGGCAATCTTGCGAATCATCTCCGCCTTGTTCACCATATAGGGAATTTCGGTCACCACGATGCACTCGCGACCCGAAGCCGTATGTTCGATCTCGGTCTTGGCTCGCATCATCACGCGACCGCGGCCTGTCTCATAAGCCTCGCGGACTCCTTCATAGCCGTAGATGATACCTCCGGTTGGAAAATCGGGAGCTTTGATCTGTTGGATCAACTCCTCTATCTCAATCTGCGGATTGTCAATATACGCACAGATGGCGTTGATCGAGTCGGTCAGATTATGGGGAGGCATATTGGTGGCCATACCTACGGCAATACCTGCCGCTCCGTTGACCAGCAACAGCGGAATCTTTGTGGGCAACACCGTTGGTTCGGGAATCGTCTCATCGAAGTTGGGACGGAACGCCACGGTATCTTTGTCGATGTCGGCCATCACCTCATCGGCGATCTTCTGCATACGGGCCTCGGTATAACGCATGGCCGCAGCCCCGTCGCCATCGACCGAACCAAAGTTTCCTTGTCCATCGACCAACATATAGCGGAGACTCCAATTCTGCGCCATACGTACCATGGCTTCATAGACGGAGGAGTCGCCATGGGGGTGGAACTTACCCAGCACATCACCGACAATTCTGGCGGATTTACGATGGGGTTTGTCGGAGTAGAGGTTTAGTTCATTACTCATATCGTAGAGAATGCGTCGATGCACCGGCTTGAGTCCGTCTCGGACATCAGGCAAGGCACGCGACACGATCACCGACATCGAATAATCGATGTAGGCGGTTTTCATCTCTTCCTCGATATTGATCTTAATAATTCGATTGTTTGTCTCTTCTGCCATGATTTGGAATTGGGTCTTTGTCGTCACTCCAACCGCAAAAAGGCAGCTCACGAAGAGGTTGCACTCCAAACGGTCGGAAATAGTCTGCTAAATTACGATTTTTTTACGGGAATACAAAATCTGCGGCCAAAAAGCCCCTTTATACTGATTTTCCGAACACCTCTTTCTATTTAGTGCTTTGTTTTGACGTCAACAGGATGAAAAAACAGGCCTCTTTTCATGAAACGAACGGGGGTGCGATTTGTTTCATCCCTCCATTCGTTCTCTACGGGAGGAGGGGATGTGATGCTCGGACAACGGGAGATTTTTGCAAAGGGCAGTGGCTTAAGGGACTGGGTCGTAGCCGCTTCCGCCCCAAGGATGGCAACGCATCAGGCGGCGCAACGAGAGGTAGCACCCCTTCAGTAGCCCATGCTTCCGCAACGCCTCGACACAATAGGCCGAGCACGTGGGGGTGAAGCGACATGAGGGAGGGGTAAACGGTGAGATCGCATGGCGATAGATCCACACGAGAAGCAGGAGCGGAGCGATCAACAGATCATTCGCTTTTTTTACCCAACTGTTGTATGATTTTGGCAACGGCATCCTCAATCTTGGCATAATCAGCGATCTGTGCTGAGATATAGAGCAAAGCCAACGCATAGCCTCCTCCTTGGGCAGGCAGTGCGGCTTGCAAGGCAGCGCGTTGGTGGCGATAGGCCTCACGAATCCGACGTTTGAGCAGATTGCGTGCCACCGCATGTTTATGATACCGTTTGGAGACGGAGATCAACACTTCGATGCCCGAAGTTGCGGGGTCGCTACGCAGCAATTTATAACGCAACGGATAAGCCATTCCCCCTTCGCCTTGTGCAAAGAGCGCTGCAATTTTTTTCTTCGATTTCAGATGCTCTGCACGAGGAAAGGTGTAGTCATGGGCGGGTCTTATCATTTACAGCGACTTGCGTAGGTTATTTTGCAACTTTGACCGGACTCTTCTTGAGCGACTCTTCGGACTCTTCTCCCGCCTTTTCAAGGGGGCGCACTCGTTTTTTCAGATGTTTTGAGCTCTCGATGAAGGCCAAATCGGGCGATTTATCCTCCAGAGATACCGGCTCCACCTCTTCGCCCTGCGCCAATTTCTGCATATAGAGGTCGATGGCACGGGTCATCGAGGGGCACTCCGGCGTAGGAGCCATCACACTGACCGTCAACCCTTCGTCGATAGCCGCTTTGGCTGTGCCATGCCCAAAGGCGGCGATGTGTGGCAGGCTCTCCTGTGTGTTGAAATTGGAGGTCAACGCCGTAATCTCCGATGGCGAGTAGAAGGCCACCAGATCGTATTGTTTCAGGTTGATCGTGTCCAGATCCGTCGCACTGACCGTACGAGCCAAGATCACCTTGTTGAATTGCAACTTGAGCTTCTCCATCGCCAGCGGCATCTCAGGCTTATGGGGTTCGGAGAGAGTCAACAAGAATTTCTCCTCCTTGTGCTTGACCATCAGCTCCACCAACGACGAGAAGGTGCCGTCTGCAAAGAAGATCTTCCGCTTCCGATAGACGATATACTTTTGCAGGTAGAGGGCGATGGCCTCGGTGTTGCAGAAGTACTTCATTCCTTCGGGAATGGCAATGCGCGCTTCCTCACAGATCCTGAAAAAGTGATCGATGGTCACGCGACTGGTAAAGATCACCGCGCTGTGGGAGAGAATCTCGACTCTCTGGCTGCGAAACTCCTTGAGGGAGACCCCTTCCAATTTGATAAAAGGGTGAAAATCAACCTGTACATGATGTTTAAGAACCATATCATGATAGGGTGATTTCTCGGCAATTACCGGAGTCGGCTGGGATACTAAAATGTGTTTAATCTTCAAAACAGGAACTTTTTGGTTAGCATCTTTGACGATAACCTCTCCTCTCTATACAGATGGATCAAACCACCCGAATTGCACACTACGCACCCTCACTGGATCGTATGTTGTTACTCCACCAATCCTTGTGTATAACGTAAGGCTAATAGAACCAAGAGACTTATCGGGAAAAATTCAACGGCACAAAGGTACAAAATCCATTGCAGAATTGAAACATCCCTGCGGACAAAGAAGTGATAACTTTTCATCAGATAGGCCAGATAGAAGAGTCCCAAAAGTATTCCGATTCCCTGCATCAGACCGGCTGTTTGTGTACTTTGCGTCAAGGCAACGACCAAAAAGAGAGGGGCAACGACCATGCTTCCCATGGCGGCATAAATGCGATTCTGCAAGCGAAGTCCGGCAAAAAAGGCCTCGTTCTGAATGACATTGCTCACCATCCAAGTGACAAAACGACGGTATCCCAAGATCAAAACGATGAGCACGATTAGGCCCCACACCACCCCTTCGTTGACCCACACCGGAAAATCGGCGAGATTCCACTGCCATCCCGACAGCGCACTATATCGAACCAACAAGCCGCACAGCAGCAATCCTCCGAGCAGGGTCATGTGGTTCAGAAAATAACGAAAATAGAGCGGATACTCCTCATAGACCTTCTCCACGGAGAGTCGAAGAGCCGCCATCCGACCCACGATCGACAGACTGCTGCGATAGCTGTAAATCATATAGAACAGCAGGACAAACACCGCCAGTACGATTCCTTGATAGGTGTAGGTTCCGGTCAGCGGTTCCGGTTTCACGCTGCGCGCAGCCCATCCTCCGGCCGGCAACTCGGTGACGGTCACCGTCGACCCGAAGATCTCCTGCTCCGAGGGGATGTGTAAGCCCTCGATCGGGAGAATGGGTCGCAGATAGAAATCGCAATCGGTTACATATCCTTTCATGCCAAAATAAGTAATCCCCAAGAATGATTAAACCCTTTCATTAACGTGAGCTCGATAATTGCTCCTCAGCGGTATGATGCGTTCGAACATTGTTCGAACTCACGTTTCATTATGGTATACTCCTACTATACCTATCCAGTGGTTCATAAGTGATCGAAAAGAAGGATTGAGCCCTTTGGTTGCGGTAGCTGCCTGAGAGGCCATCCTCTCGTGCGCTACCCGCTCAACTATACAATCGCTTCAGCGCAATCCGAATCGTTGTTCCTTTGTCGATCTCCGACTCCAGCACAAAGATTTTACCGCCATGATACCCCTCGATAATTCGTTTGCTCAACGAGAGCCCTAAACCCCAACCGCGGGTTTTGGTGGTGAATCCCGGCTCAAAGATGCGTTTGAAATTGCCTTTGGCGATCCCCTTGCCGCTATCTTTTACATCCACATAGATCCAATTGGCATCCGAGGAGAGGTGTACATCAATGGTTCCCACGCCGGAGAGGGCATCCATTGCATTTTTGAGCAGGTTCTCGATCACCCATTCAAACAACGCCTCGTTGACCATCGCCCGTTGCCGCTCCATGGCCAGACCATTGTAGGAGATTGTGACATTACGCGGAACCCGGGTACGAAAGTAGATCACGCTACCCCCCACCATCTCATTGAGCACTCCTTCGGTCAGCGGAGTGGCCGCCCCGATTTTGGAGAAGCGATCGACCACCTTGGTGAGTCGAATCAGATCCTTGTTCATCTCCTCGATCGCAGCCGGATCCACCTCCTGGGTACGCAGATACTCCAGCCAGCCGAGCAGAGAGGAGGTCGGGGTTCCCAACTGGTGGGCGGTCTCTTTGGCCAGACCGATCCACACCCGATTCTGTTCATCCTGCTTGGTCGAACGGAAGGTGATGTATCCGAAGATCACAAAGACCAAGATCACCAGCAACTGTATATAGGGAAAGTAGACCAAGGTCTTCAGCAGGCGGGACTCGTCGTAGAAGAGATAGAGCACATCGTTGCTGAGGGTCTCGATCTTCATGTGCGGATTGGTATGCGCCATCTTGTCGATCTTCTCGCGCAGCAGGTCGGGGTGATTGAGAATGTGTTCCGGAATCAGATTCGACGATTTGATCTGCAACGATCCGTCGGTCAGAATGAAGGGAATGGTATTGCGGGTGCTGATGATGGAGATCAGCAGCGGATTCCCCGGATCGACCCCCAGCTCCCGAAACGCCTCGGCCCAGATGGAGACCTCGTTTTGCTCCTTGTCGCGCAACTGACGCGCCATGTTGTTGGCGAACCACAACGACGACAGGCCAATCACCAACCCCAGGATGATGATGACCACCCGGCTACGAAATGACAGAACTTTATGTAGTGCGATTTTTCTCATACTCCGACTCCCCTTGCGGAGAGGAATTTCCGTTCATCGTGATGCGTTCCCTCGTGCACCCCCTGATTCTCCGTACAGCCTTTCGGCCTCTCGCTTCGGCTCTCGAACCGGAGAAGGTCTATTTTTTCGGGGGGTCTTGTGTTGTCAGGAGCTCGTGATAGCGCGCCGTATCCTGCAATACGTCGATCGCTTGACGCACCTCAGGGTCGTGCAGTGCGGCATGACGCACCACTCCCTCATAATAGTGATACCGCATGAGAATCTCATCCTCCAGCAACTTCCCGATCTCCTCCCGATAGAGGTGCAACAGGGTATTCTTGTCGTTGGATAGCTTCGAGGCAATCGCCTCCAACTCCGCGGCGATGCGCTCTTGATACTTCTCTCTTTCGGCCTTTTTGCGCAATTCGGAGAGGGCTTTCTGGCTCTCCGACTCAAAATCAATCTCCTTCTGCTGCATGAAAGCAACAAATTGTTCGTAGTCGGCCTCCGTGAAGCTGAACCGATCGACATCCACCGCCTCCCGATGCGCTTTGTAATATTGGTTGGCAAAATCCTCGATATACCCCTTGGCATAGAGAGTCATCGCAAAACGTCCCGTGTAGATCGGTTCCAAGGCGACGTCGGGCATCACTCCACCTCCGTCATAGACGGTACGTCCGCCGGCCGTCTGGTAAGCCTTCACCAAGGAGTCGGGCACTTGCCCCACACTGCCATCCTCGTTGCGATGTGCATAATCAATCGCCTGAATACACCGTCCGCTGGGAATGTAATATTTGGCCGTGGTCACCTTCAGGTAGGCGTTGAATCCGACGGGACGAGTGGTCTGCACCAAGCCCTTTCCAAAGGTTCGTTGCCCCACCAACACTGCACGATCCAGATCCTGCAAGGCTCCCGACACAATCTCTGCCGCCGAAGCCGTTGTGCTGTTGACCA
>JAQUZZ010000093.1 GCA_028691095.1 Alistipes sp.
GGTGAGGTTGGTCGGAAAGTTTTTCAATATCTTAATGTATTGGTAAACATAAAGATACAAAATTAAATCCAATTAAACAACTGATGATCAGTATTGTAAACCAAATATTTTTAAACAGACTCTTAGTGATCGACAAGCGAAGCAAAGAGATTCACCTCAAGGGACAGCGACCCACCTCAAAATTCGATTATTCTCTCTTCGGAAAAGAGTTAACCGATTTTGTCACTCCGGACAACTATGTATGGATGATGGTGGTGGATCAAGAGATCCCCTATCCCAAGGAGATGGCCTCCATTGAGAAGGCCTATCCTCAATTTACGGCATGGGTACAAGCAGGAGGTAAACTCACCTACAATTGGTACGATGTCACTTATCGGGATGCCAATTATATGTACATCGGAAAATACAAATAAACACCTCTGTATATCGTGACGGAGGGGTGCAATCACTCTTTTCGGTCACTTAGAATCCAAACAAATCATGAAGAGTTATTCTTTTTTTATTGCTTTTGCTTGCATTTTAGGGTTTACCTCTTGTCTCAAAAATGAAACCAGTTCGCCAACACCGGTCGATCCGGCTCCCGGCTTTAACTGGAGTCCCATCGAATCCAAAGCCATCACGGTGGCCGAGGAGTCCGATATTCTCAACGCACAAGGCGATACCGTCGCCACAAATATCGCAGCAGGCAACTACACCCTGCCGGTGGAAGCACAGACCTCCTTGGTCTCTCAGCCTTCGATTGGGGCGAAAGGAGCCTCCAAAGATGGAGTAACGGTCTTCCCGTCCAGTCAACAATACGCTACGATCATGTGCGAAGACCTCTTCCCCTACAAGGGAGATTATGACATGAATGACATTGTCGTCGATGCACGGATCACATGCAACTACAACGCAGGACAACAAACCCTCAAAACGATTAATATTCGTCTTCGCACCCGCGCCGTGGGCTCTACCGAACGTCAGATCGGATTTGCTGCCTACCTCAAAGGGTTGTCCGCCGTGAATGTCCAAGATGTCAAAGGAGCTAATTTAACCCTTCAGAAAGGCTCGGATCCCGAAGAGCAGCAGTTGCAACCCCTCTTCTCCATCAAGACTAACAACACAGGGGGTGGCGGAAAAGGAACGGAACTCAACTCCAACGAGGCGGTTGTTCCGCTGTTAGGTGATTTGAGATCCTGCTTCACCACACTCGAAACCAAGAGCATGATTAACACGTTCACCAATCTATCTCACAATCCGGGGAAAGAGTACAACATCACAATTCAACTGGCCAACAAAGCCGTAGGCATCAATGATTTCACCATTATGGGAGCCAATCCCAATGCCAAAGTCAATTTGGATCTTTTTGCGGTGGTTGGACAACGAGACAAAGAGGTGCACCTGAAGGGACAAACACCCACCCAGAAGTTTAACAGAGACTATTTTAAGATCCAGAACCTCACCGACTTTGTACAAGCCGACGGTTATGTATGGATGGTCGTAGCCATTGGCTCAAAATGTCCCTACGCTCAGGAGATGGTCAACATCGAAACCGCGTTCCCGTCGTTTGCCTCTTGGGTTCAGAGTGCCGGAAAGTCGTATGATGATTGGTACACCAATTATGTACCCGATTTAGTCTACACGGAATAGTCCTATCCGCACGGCGGAGTTCCCCATTGCAAGAGGGGGGACTCACCACGCTTGATTTTATCCTTTCACCCCTGCCAGAGATTGATTTGGCGGGGGTGATTTGCATTTTGAGCACAGCGTGCGCTTTGTTTACAATCAACCCCTCGGTATATCAGGCATATACCGTGGCCAAAGGATGGATACACGCTTGGGGGTCACTATATTTTTCAGGCATCGTCGCCTCGCTATTTCCAAAATCCCGAAAATAGTGTATTTTTGCAAGATGCGTAATATTCTCCCAATAGAGAAAGGGAGGGAGACGATCGCACGACCTTTATTGCAAAACACGAATGCCGGTACGCTACTTCAAATACAACCAACCTTTTACCTTAGAGAACGGAGAACAACTTCCGGAACTGACGATTGCCTATCACACCTTCGGCAAGTTCCGAGGAGACAACGTGATCTGGGTTTGCCATGCACTGACCGCCAACTCCGACGTGTCGGACTGGTGGCCGCACACCGTGGAGCAGGGTCGTTTTCTGGATCCGCACCGCTACTTCATCGTCTGTGCCAATGTCATCGGATCGCATTACGGCTCCACGGGCCCTTTGAGTCTTAACCCCGCGACTGGGAAGCCCTATTACGGCTCCTTCCCCTTCATCACGGTGCGGGATATGGTCAACGCCCATTTTCTGTTGGCCGAACACTTGGGAATCTCCAAGGCGCACGCGGTGGTCGGAAGCTCGATCGGCGGATTCCAAGCCATGGAGATGGTCTTGACCCGTCCCGACTTTGCCGAACGACTGGTCTTGATCGCCACCACGGCACGCAGTCAACCTTGGGTGATTGCCTTCAATGAGTCGCAGCGGATGGCCATTGAGACCGACGCCTCCTTTGGTGAGGAGAACCAGGAGGCCGGCAAAAAGGGAATGCGCGTGGCGCGCTCCATCGGGTTGCTCAGTTATCGCGGATCGACCGCCTACAATGCTACGCAGCAGGAGAACGACAGCCTCTATAAATTGGCCGGATTCCGTGCCACCACCTATCAACAATACCAAGGCGACAAGCTGTGTCGTCGTTTCGACGCCTACTCCTATTACCGCTTATCGCAAACCCTCGACACCCACAACGTTGGACGTTATCGAGGAGGGGTAGAGAGTGCGCTCGCCTCCATCTCCTGTCCGACGATGGTCGTGGGATTATCGACCGATCCGATTTTTCCGGTCAGTGAGCAGATCTTTCTCTATAAACACATCCCGCAAAGTCAGTTGCGACTGATCGACTCCCCCTTCGGCCACGACGGCTTCTTGGTCGAGTACGAGAAACTCAACGCCATTCTGAAACCCTTTTTGCAGCGTTCGCTCCGCAAAAAGTCTTCGGTTGCGGAGCGATAGGGAGTCCCTATCCGCACGCTCCGAACCCTCAATTCCAAAGATACACACTCTAAAAACCTAAACCCAAACAACATGAATCCTTTCAAAAACCGCAACGCGGTGCGTCAAAAACTTTGCGCACTCACTCTGCTGCTCTCGTCTGCCTCCGTGGGGTGGGCTCAACCCGTAACCGACGCCTTCCAACCGCTGCCGGCCGGATCCATTCAGTTGAACGGCTTCTTTGAGAACGACATTCAAAACTCCATTACCCATTGGAATAAGGGAGTGGTTCCCTACGCCAAATTCGTCGATTTTTTCCGTTACGGACGACACCAATTTGCCCTCGGTGAGATGTGGGGCAAGGGGGTACGTTCGGGGTGTATGTTCTATCGCTACACCCACGATCCGGAACTCAAACAGATCATGCACGCCACGGTTCAGGATATGCTCTCGGCACAACGCTCGAACGGAAGTTTCAGTTGCATCGAGGTCGACAAACAGCCGGACGGCCCGGGCGGTGATATGTGGGAACGCAAATACGTGTTGCTCGGTCTGGATGAATACTATCAACAGGTAGAGCAAGACCCCGCCGTACTGAAAGCGATGCAGGATCAAGCCGATTGCATCATTGCACAGGTAGGCCCGGCTCCCAAGGTCGAGATCACCTCGATGGGCTGGAGTCCCAACCACATCGAGTCGTGCACCCTGTTGGAACCCTTCATGCGTCTGTACAACCACACCAAGGAGCAACGCTACCTCGATTTTGCCGCCTACATCGTTGCATCGGGAGGCTCCCAGGGGTACGATATTTTCCAACAAGCCTACGACAAAGTAGCGCCTCATAAGATGGGAGGCCCCTATCCGAAGGCCTATGAGATGATGTCGATGTTTGAAGGACTGGTGGAGTACTACCGGATCACGGGAGATGAGCACTGGAAGAAGTGCTGCATCAACCTCTATCAAAACATCTGCGAGAACGAGATCACACTCATCGGAAACGGAGGTGGCGACCAACCCTACCATCCGGCCGTAGCCGGCGAAGGGTGGGACAACACCGCCAAGGAGCAAACCAACCCCAAGATCACCCGTATGATGGAGACCTGTGTGGGTGTCACCTGGATGAAGCTATGCAGTCAGATTCTGCGCCTCACGGGCGATCCTTCGACGGTCGATCAGATCGAGAAATACATCTACAACGGCCTGCTGGGAGCCATGAAACCCACGGGCGACGGCTTCAGCTATGTCAACCTACTCAACGGATCGAAAGTTACGAACGTAGGATGGGGCAGCGATTTCGACGGACTTCCGGTCACCTGCTGCAACCTCAACGGCCCGATGGGTCTGGCCTACATTCCCTTTATCGCCATCATGAATTCGGCTTCCGGGCCCGTAATCAACCTCTACAACGGCGCGTCGGCGAAGGTGGCAACCCCCGCAGGACGTACAGCCCAGTTGACCATCGAGAGCGACTTTCCACGCTCCTCCGAGGTGTGCGTCAAGGTCGATCCGCAACAAAGCGAGGCGTTTGCGGTACGTCTGCGTATCCCCGCATGGAGCAAACACACCTTGGTGAAGGTGAATGGGAAAAAGGTAAACGCTGTCACGGCGGGTAGCTACCTCACGCTGAATCGCACATGGGAGGCAGGCGACCAGATCGCGATCTCTCTGGAGATGACCGCCCATCTGGTGGATGCCCCGAAGGGCAGCAACCGCGAAGGCGACCGATTCCAAGCCGTAGTGTGGGGCCCCATGGTCTTGGCACGCGACGAGAATACCGACCCGAATTACGACCAACCCGTACAGGTGAAAGCCGATGCACAAGGCGTGGTGAAGGTCAAAGCGGTGACACCTACGCTTCCCTCCTCTCGTCTGGAGTTTGAGGTTCCCACGACCGAAGGCTCAATCCGGATGATCGACTACGCCTCGGTCAACGGATGGGAGGGCAAAAAGGTGTACACTTGGTTGCCGATGAAGTAAGCGGGAACGCCCCCTTCTTTTTCACGGGTGCGGTTGAATGCTGCACGCCGCCTTGCAAAAAAGAAGCATAATCTAATTGAAACTACCTCACCCGTGCTACAACAAGATGTAGCACGGGTGATTTTTTATTTTCCAAACTCATCCCCCCATGCTCACAGGGGGCTCTCTTACCTACTTCTCGGAGGGAAATACGGGACGATTTATCCTCTTCGAGACGCTTTTTTCATTTTCCCCTTTTAAAAACAGGAGGGAGTGTGTATTTTTGTATCTTATTGGAGTCGCCGCAGAGGTTACAACCTCTCCGCGATCCTCATCGCTCTACAAAAACGCTAAATCATGAAATATCCCGAATCGGTCAACATCCTGCTGCTGGGCTCCGGCGGTCGCGAACACGCTTTTGCATGGAAAATTGCGCAAAGCAAACATTTGGCGCATCTCTACATTGCACCGGGCAATGCCGGAACGGCAGCCTGTGGCACGAATGTAGAGCTCAATCCCGCCAATTTTGCAGCGGTAAAGCAATTCGTGCTCTCCAACAACATCAACATGGTGGTTGTGGGACCCGAAGACCCGTTGGTCAAAGGCATCTACGACTTTTTCCGCGAAGACTCACAGATTTGCAACATCCCCGTCATCGGCCCCTCAACCGAGGGTGCTCGCATGGAGGGAAGCAAAGAGTTTGCCAAGGACTTCATGGTGCGTCACGCAATTCCGACAGCCGCCTATCGTAGCTTCAACAAGGAGCAACTCGCCGAGGGCAAGGAGTTTCTTCAGAGCCTCAAGGCTCCCTATGTCCTCAAAGCCGATGGACTGGCAGCGGGCAAAGGCGTGCTGATACTCTCCTCGCTGGCCGAAGCCCAACAGGAGTTGGAGGAGATGCTCAACGGCCGCTTCGGCCATGCGAGCGACACGGTGGTGATCGAGGAGTTCCTCAGTGGCATCGAGTGTTCGGTGTTTGTTGCCACCGACGGCAAACACTATCGGGTGCTGCCTGTGGCCAAGGACTACAAACGGATTGGGGAGGGAGACACCGGACTCAACACCGGAGGCATGGGGTCGGTCTCGCCCGTGCCATTTGCCGATGCCGCCTTCATGGAGCAGGTCGAGCAAACGATCATTCGTCCGACCGTCGAGGGTTTGACCGCCGACGAGATCGACTATA
>JAQUZZ010000094.1 GCA_028691095.1 Alistipes sp.
AAGAGGGGAAACTCCGGGGAGAATACATTGAGAAGGTCAAGCGGTGTCTGGATTATGCCACACGCCCCGACTCTCCCGACTTTATGAACTTCACGACCCACCAGCAACCACTGGTCGATGCGGCTTTTTTGGCACACGGCCTTCTCCGTTCAAAGGCACAGGTGTGGGACAAATTGGAACCCCGCGTACAACAGCAAGTGATCGACTGCCTCAAATCCACACGGGCGATCCGCACTCCTCAAAACAACTGGCTTCTCTTTAGCGGCATTCTGGAGGCATTCTTGGTAGAGGTCGGAGAGGGGGGCGACTTGATGCGTATCGACTTTGCCGTAACCAAACATTTGGAGCGATACAAGGGCGATGGAGTCTACGGGGATGGCGAAGAGTTCCATTGGGACTACTACAATAGTTTTGTAATCCAGCCTATGTTGGTAGACGTATTGGGCATACTGCATAAACACCAACTCACGACTGAAGCAACCTACAACAGTGTAGTTCGCCGAATGACCCGGTATGCTGCGGTTCTCGAACGTTCCATCTCGCCAGAGGGTACATTCCCTCCGATGGGTCGTTCACTCTGCTACCGTATAGGGGTATTCCAGGCGTTAGGACAAGCTGCACTATCCCACCAGTTGCCCGTGGATCTGGTTCCGGCACAGGTTCGTTGTGCTATGACCGCCGTCATCCGACGCATGATGGATGCCCCGGGAACCTACAACGAACAGGGATGGTTGACCATAGGCTTTGTGGGGGCTCAACCGTCGATGGGCGAGAACTACGTGAACACAGGGAGCCTCTATCTCTGCTGCGCTGGATTTCTCCCCCTCGGTCTCCCCGAATCCGATCCGTTTTGGAGCAACCCCGATCAAGAGTGGACGAGTGTAAAACTATGGAAAGGCCAAGATATGAAGGCCGATCATATGCTCTAATTTATGAGTCATCAGCCCCTCGGCATATCAGCCACAAACCCATTCAAGCACCAAACACACACCGTGGTATAGACCATGGAAAACAGAAGTTTCACATGAAAACAAATTATGAGATTCGCTACGCCGCACACCCTCAAGATGTCAAGGGTTACGACACCCAAAGACTTCGTAAGGAGTTTTTGATCGAGCACTTGTTTGTCGCAGACCAAGCCAATATGGTCTACTCCATGTACGACCGCATGATTGTAGGAGGAATCCATCCTTGCAACGAAGCATTGACTCTGGAGAGCATTCCTCCCCTGAAGATGCCCTGCTTCTTATCGCGCCGCGAGATGGGTATATTCAATGTAGGGGGTGGATCGGGGAGAGTCACGGTGGACGGCAAGGCGTATTTGCTCCACTACAAGGAGGCGCTCTATGTAGGCATGGGTGAGCGCAACGTCACTTTTGAGTGTTGCGATCCGGAGCACCCCACCAAGTTCTACTTTCTATCCACACCGGCTCACGCCCACTACCCGGATCGACACATCACACCATCCGAAGCGATTGTGGCAACCATGGGATCGGTCGAGGGTTGCAACAAACGAAACATCAACAAGATGATTGTCAATCAGGTATTACCCACCTGTCAGCTCCAAATGGGCATGACCGAACTCGCCGTGGGCAGTGTATGGAACACCATGCCAGCGCACATCCATTCCCGTCGTATGGAGGCATACTTCTACTTTGAGGTTCCACAGGAACAGTCGGTGTGTCACTTCATGGGTGAGCCACAGGAGACGCGTCATATCTGGATGCAAAACGATGAAGCGGTTCTTTCGCCCGAGTGGTCGATTCACAGCGGTGCCGCCACCTCGAATTACACCTTTATTTGGGGTATGGGAGGAGAGAATACCGATTATGGCGATCAAGACTTTTTCGGCATTGACGAACTAAAATAAGCACACGGTGCTTAAAAACAAAATATCATGACAACGTTTTCAATCGAGGGTAAAGTTGCCCTTGTAACCGGTGCCTCCTATGGCATTGGGTTTGCTATCGCTTCCGCTTTTGCAAAGGGGGGTGCGATCATCACATTCAACGATCTCTCTCAAGCACTTGTGGACAAAGGCATCGCTGCGTACAAAGCGATTGGCATTACGGCTTATGGTTATGTGTGCGATGTAACCGACGAACCATCGGTCGTTGCAATGATTGAACAGATCCGAGCAGACGTGGGCAGCATAGACATTCTGGTCAACAATGCGGGAATCATCAAGCGCACCCCGATGCACGAGATGGAGGCGGCAGACTTTCGCAAAGTGATCGACATCGACTTAACCGCTCCATTCATTATGGCGAAGGCCGTATTGCCTGACATGATGGCCAAACGAAGCGGAAAGATCATCAACATCTGCTCGATGATGAGCGAATTGGGACGTGAGACGGTCTCGGCTTACGCGGCAGCAAAGGGCGGACTGAAGATGCTAACCCGCAACATCGCATCCGAGTACGGGGCGTATAACATTCAATGCAACGGCATTGGCCCGGGGTACATTGCCACTCCCCAAACAGCTCCTCTGCGCACAGAAGGCCACCCATTCAACTCGTTTATCATTGCGAAAACGCCAGCGGCACGTTGGGGAAAACCTGAAGATCTTGCGGGCCCCGCTCTGTTTCTCGCTTCGCCGGCCTCTGACTTTGTGAATGGGCACGTGCTTTACGTGGACGGTGGCATCTTGGCATACATTGGCAAACAACCCCAATAAAACGATCGACATGGAACACACGCTAAAGCAGAGGGTACTTGCCTTCCTGTTTATTGTACCGTTGTTTGCAACCCCACAGCAACGCGTCACCATCACCGTGACCAATCCGTCTCAAGTAGCGCGGAAAGGGGAGGTCGTGGAGGTCGCTCTGGCCGATCTACACCAGCGGTTGCACAGCCGTTCCAATCAATTCCGCGTCGTAGCACAAGGAAGCGTGCTGCCCACGCAAATCACCTACGATGGAAAACTTCTCTTTCCTGTTTCCGTCACCGCAAAAGGGAAGATCGAAGTGACGGTACAGGAGGAAACGAACCCGACAGCCTTCACCCCTCAAGCCTTCGGCCGATTCATTCCCGAGCGGAAGGACGACTACGCATGGGAGAACAACCGCATTGGGTTCCGTGTTTATGGCCCAGCCTTAAAGCCGATTGATGGCCCAAGCAACGGAATCGACATTTGGATCAAGTGTACCGAGAATCTGATTGTAAACAAATTTTACCGTTTGGCATCGGACGGCTTAGACTACCACACCAACCGTGGCGAGGGAATGGACTGCTACAAAGTCGGCCGAACCCTTGGTGCGGGGGCAATGGCCCCCCTCTACGAAGGCAAACTTTGCTTAGGGGAGAACTTTTCCACCCATGAGACCCTCGACAACGGGCCCCTGCGTGTCACATTCCGTCTCACCTACAATCCGTTACAAGTTGGTAACGTAAGCGTTATCGAGACTCGATTGTATACCCTCGATGCCAACAGCTCCTTCTGCAAAGCCGAAGTTTCGTTCAAAGGAGCCTACAAAAAGATGCCCGTAGCCGCGGGTATCACCCTCCACGATGCAAAAGGAGTACAAGCAACCGACGCAAAAGCAGGATGGGCAACCTATTGGGAAAAGATCAATCCCAAAGAGGGAGAGATGGGGGTGGCTCTGCTCTTCGCCTCTGCCCCCGCGAAAGAGATCGCGGTGAAAGAGAACCATCTTCTGATCGTGGGCGAAGTTACGCCCAAGCGCCCCCTGGTGTACTACTTTGGGGCGGGTTGGTCCCAATTTGGTTTCCCATCGCAAGCAGATTGGGTAAAGGAGACCCAAGAGAAAAAAGAGCAGATCCAAAAGCCGCTGATCCTATCCATCCGTTAAACCAGCGGATGATCGAAGCGTAGCCACGACGAACTCAACACAAAAAGCCCGACGAACAATGAAAGAGCGTCGGGCTTTTTGTGTGTTTATTCTTCAAGAAGGGGTACAAATGCCGGCACGTTCCCATGCGGAGGGATCCGTCGCCAACCTCTCGACCCTACCCCAAGTAGGATTTCAGCAATTTACTTCGCGTGCTATGACGCAGACGGCGAATCGCCTTCTCTTTGATCTGACGCACGCGTTCACGGGTGAGTCCGAATTTCTCGCCGATCTCCTCCAAGGTCATCTCCGAGCAGCCGATACCAAAGAAATATTTGATAATATCGCGTTCCCGATCGGTCAAGGTCGACAGCGCACGCTCCACCTCGGTACCCAGTGATTCGTTGATCAGCCCCCGATCGGCAATCGGAGAGTCGTTGTTGACCAATACGTCCAGCAGGCTATTGTCTTCGCCATCGGAGAAGGGCGCATCCACTGAGACGTGACGTCCCGAAACACGCAGCGTGTCGGCCACTTTCTCTTTGGGAATCTCCAGCTCATTGGCCAACTCCTCCGGTGAAGGAGTCCGTTCGTGCTCCTGCTCAAAACGGGCAAAGGCTTTATTGATCTTATTGAGTGATCCCACCTGATTGAGCGGCAGACGCACAATACGACTCTGCTCGGCCAAGGCCTGAAGAATCGACTGACGAATCCACCACACCGCATAGGAGATAAACTTAAATCCTCGCGTTTCATCGAATTTCTCGGCCGCTTTGATCAATCCGAGATTTCCCTCATTGATCAAGTCCGGCAACGAAAGACCCTGATTTTGATACTGCTTAGCAACCGAAACCACAAAACGGAGATTGGCTCGCGTGAGCTTCTCCAATGCCTCTTTATCCCCTTTTCGGATCCGCTGGGCCAGATCCACCTCTTCTTCTACGGTAATCAAATCCTCCTTCCCGATCTCCTGGAGATACTTATCCAACGATGCACTCTCGCGATTGGTAATGGATTTGGTAATCTTTAACTGTCTCATTCTATCATCCTCTTTGTTAAGCACTGCGTGCTATTTATTAGCAATAAACGCATTCGTATATCAAGCCACATACCGCGAAAAGGGTTCAATAATGCTGTCGGAGTACTGAACTTTCTCGATACTTGTTGCAGCAACGTTGCAGGCTCCTTTCCTTTGGATAGGCGAAGAAACATGCAACGCACTGAATAACAAGGAGTAATTTAGTCTACATTCGGTCGGCCTTAGCCTTCAAGCCTCGACCTCTCATCTACTTCCCGAACATGATCCGCAACCGATCGGCCGTACCGTCCGGATTGATCCACCCGAGCGAACGAATCGGCTCTGTAATCCGATTGAGCACATCGGCTGAGGTCACTGCGCGATCGTTGATGTGGGTGATGACCGATCCCGTCCGGATGCCGGCTTCGGCCAACACCCCTTGGGGCTTCACGGAGGTCACCACTGCACCCCCTCGAATCTTGAGTGCTTTGATGGCTTTCTGCGAAGCATCGGCAAACTCTCCGCCCAAGGCGTCATAAGCCGTCACGGTCTCTTTCGTAATTACTCCCGTGTTACCAGTCTTATTACGCAGGACCACTTCGATTTGTTTCATTTCCGAACCTCTTTTTATTCCTATCGTGATCTTATCGTTGGGTCGATGGGTGGCCATCTCCTCAGAAAGCTGTGCCGAACTCTCGATTTTTTTCCCGTTAATCTCCACTAAAATATCTCCGACCTTCAATCCAGCCTCTGAGGCCGCACTCTTCTCCATCACCTCACCGATATACAATCCTCCCGCCTCGGTAATACCGGCCTCTTTGGCCTCGTTGCTCTCTAAGAAGTTCTCGTCAATCTCCTTGTACGAAATACCCAACATGGCACGTTGTACCACTCCATACTCCTTGAGATCCATCACCACCTTCTTCACAATCGACGTGGGGACGGCAAAGGCATACCCGATATACGAACCGGTCTGCGACTGAATCAACGTATTGATTCCCACCAGTTCGCCCTTGGTATTCACCAAAGCTCCTCCACTATTTCCCGGATTGATGGCCGCATCGGTTTGGATAAAGGACTCCAAGCCATACTGACTCAACGCCTTGAGGCTTCGCCCCTTGGCACTTACGATTCCGGCGGTCACCGTACTCTGCAAACCATAGGGACTACCGATTGCCAAAACCCACTCGCCCAATCGCAAATCCTCGGAATTACCCATCGGAACGGTCGGCAGATCCGTCGCCTCAATCTTAATCAGAGCCACCTCGGTC
>JAQUZZ010000095.1 GCA_028691095.1 Alistipes sp.
CTGCTGCCCGGTGGCAAGACCGTCAACCCGAACCTCATGAAGGACAACCCCTTCTCGTTGCGTGACGGCGGCGTGTCGCAAGGCAACGCTTCGTTCGGTACTGCCGTAGAGGTGGACGGTGTGCGTCTCTCGACCAATGCCTCGTTCGGGGAGATGTCGGGCGCCAGCACCCGAAATATCGCATCGAGCAACGTGGAGTCGATAGAGGTGATTACCGGCATTCCGTCGGTCGAGTACGGCGACCTGACCAGTGGTATCGTGAAGGTGAAGACCAGCCGCGGAAGAACCCCCTACACCGCAACCTTTAGCACCAATCCCAAGACCAAACAGTTTTCGCTAAGCAAAGGCTTTGACTTGGGGGAGAACCGAGGCTCGCTGAATATTGCACTGGAACACACCCGCGCCATCGACAACCCGACCTCTCCGTACACCTCCTATCAACGGAACGGTTTGATGATGAACTATGCCAAAACCTTCAACAAGGAGCGGACGCCGTTGAATTTTGCGGTGGGATTCACCGGAAATCTGGGGGGCATGAACACCAAGAACGATCCGGATGCCCTGACGGGCGAATGGAGCAAGGCGCATGACAATGCCCTGCGATTGAATACCTCCCTCGACTGGCTCTTCAATAAACCCTGGATTACCAATCTGGAACTCAGTGGAGCCATCAACTATGCAGACCAACTCTCGCGACACCGGCTGCCGGTGCACACCGCTGCCGAACAACCCGCGGTTAACGGAACCGAGGAGGGCTACTTTCTGGCCACTTCGCTGCCAATGAATTATATAAACACCCAATATATCGACTCCAAAGAATTGGATTACAACCTCAGTGCCAAGGCCAACTGGGCTCGACGATTCGGGAAGCTGTTCAATCGCGTGAAACTGGGTTTGGTGTGGAATGCCGATGGCAATGTAGGAAAAGGGGAGTATTACCAGAATGCCACGTTGCTGCCGAACGGTTACCGTCCGCGCCCCTACACCGATATTCCCTATATGCACAATTTGGCCCTCTATCTGGAGGAGAATCTGACGATGCCTTTGGGTAGCACCTCGCTGGCTGTGATGGCCGGTGTGCGTGGGGAGAAGACAATCATCAAAAATTCAAATTACAAAAACGCACAGAGTCTCTCACCGCGTTTCAACGTGAAATACACGCTGGTGGATCGTGCTGCAAAACACTTTCTCAGCCAACTGTCGATACGTGGAGGCTGGGGTATCACCGAGAAATTGCCGTCGTTCAACATTCTCTACCCCGATCCGCAATACCGCGACATTCAGGTCTTCGGAGCCTCCTTCGGAGAGCACAGTGCTTACGTCTACCACACCACCCCCTACTCGATCCTCTATAACGACCAACTGAAGTGGACGCGGAACCGCAATATCGAATTGGGATTGGATATGACCTTGGGGGGTACGCGCATCAGCCTGAGCGGTTACTTCAATCGCACCAAATACCCCTATCGTCTATCCAACAGCTACACCCCGTTCGACTATCGGATCAGTCAGATGCCTTCGGACTTCACCATGCCGGCGAATCCGGAGATCGTGGTCGATTCGCAGACCGGCAACGTCTTCGTGGGCGACAAGGAGAATCCGGGTGCTGGCATCGTGATGATGGATACCAAGGTGATGGATCGCACCTTTGTGAAGAACACCTACCAGGACAACGGCTCCCCGATCGACCGTCGCGGATTGGAGTTGACGGTTGACTTTCCGCAGATCCGTGCCATCCGGACACAGTTCCGTTTCGATGCGGCCTACACCCATGTCAAATACGTGAATGAGGGGCTGAACTATATGTACAAGGAGAATCAGTCGCACTCCTCCATTCCGGGTCGCTCGTTCGAGTATGTGGGAATCTATGTCGACAACGGCAACTCCCAAACCGCCACCTACAATGGCAACAAAACCCAACGACTGGATGCCAACCTGACCGCTATTACCCACATTCCGTCGATTCGCTTGATCGTCTCGGTGCGGTTGGAGGCCTCATTGTACTCCCGCTCCCAGAACATCTCCTCCTATCACGGACAACAACTGGCCTACAATGTTACGGTGGAAGGAGAGAGTTACACGGAGTTACGCCCTCTCTACTACATGGATTTGAAGGGCGACATTTATCCCTATGATGATGCAGCCGCCAATGATCCGGTGCTCAAAGGATTGATCATTCGCGGAAACGACTACCAACTCAAGGAGGATGGATATGACCCCTACTTTGCCGCCAATCTGAGCATCACCAAAGAGATCGGGCGCATCGCCTCCCTCTCGTTTTATGCCAACAACTTCACCAATGCACGACGTTACTTGGCCTCCTATGCCAGCGGAGTGAAGGTGATTCTGACCCCTGATTTCTACTACGGACTGACCCTGCGGTTGAAGTTCTAAAGAGGAGTTTATGCGGAGGAGTTTGGTGTGTCGAGACGTCGTAGAGTGTGAGAAGAAGGAACCGGAAAGAATTACCGCTTTCTTTTCACGGTATATGCTGGATTAGGGTTGCTAATAAATAGCACTTTGTGCTTAGATCGTAATATAAATGGGAATTTCGAGGGTGTGAGTCGAGCAACGCGAGAGGCAATCACTCGACACCCATCAACAAGAGCATTATGAAAAACTGGATTCAAATCGGAGTACTGAGCATGATAACCCTTCTGTGGGGTGGCTGTAACGACCTCTATGAGGAGGCACAGCGTGAGGAGTCCTACGACGGTGCCACCTATATCGTGTCGGTGCAACTCAACTATCCTGCGGGATATGAAGCACAGATGAAAGCGGGCGTGAAGGTGAAGCTGGAGGACATCAATCGCGGAACCCTCTACACGGCGCGAACCGACGCACAAGGCGTTGCACGTTTTGAGACCGCTTACGGACTCTACCGCATCAGTGCGCGCGATCAGTTGGCTCAGCAGGAGTCGATGATCTACTTCAACGGCTCGGCCGACCAGTTGCGATTCACGGCAACAACCCCTGAGGCACAGCGTCAGGTGAAACTCAATCTGCTGGCCTCGAAGTCGAGTCAGTTGGTAATCAAAGAGATCTACTGCGGAGGATGCCTCAAGTATCCGCTGGAAGGACAATATCAATCCGACAAATACCTGATTATCTACAACAACTCCTCATCGGTGGCCTACTTGGATCAGTTGTGTTTCGGAACCATTGATCCTTACAACTCTGCGGGCAGCAACCCGTGGCTCATCTCCGATCCTCAGACCGGAGAGATGACCTTCCGCGACTATCTGCCCATCGTAGAGTGTGTCTGGGGATTTCCCGGTAAGGGAACCGACTACCCCTTGGAACCCGGTAAACAGGTGGTGCTCTGCATCTGTGGAGCGATTGACCATACGATCCAATACCCCCTGTCGGTCAACCTGAATCATGCCGACTATTTTGTCTGCTACGACAACAGCTACTACACCAACACCACCTATCACCCGACACCGGGCGATCAGATTCGCGCCGACCACTATCTTCAGGTGTTGCGCAAGATGGGAAGTGCCAGTGCCTATACCTTCTCGCTCTCTTCACCGGTAGCGGTGTTATTCCGCGTTCCGGCCGCATCGGGGAGTGCCAAGGAGTATGTGAATGATGCAGCAAACGAGGTTCTCAAGCCGGGAGCGCTCAATACGCGATGCGTCAAGGTTCCCAACGACTGGGTTCAAGACGGGGTGGAGGTCTTCTCCGGAAGTTCGACGGGCAACAGCAAACGGGTGGCAGCCTCGATTGACGCGGGATATGTGATGTTGACCAGTAGCTATCTGGCTCGAACGCTTTACCGCAATGTAGACAAGGATGCCACGGAGGAGATTGCAGGCAATCCGATTGTATACGGCGACAAGGAGGATCCCAGCGGCATTGATGCAGAGGCGACGTTGCGTGCCGGAGGTCGTGTGATCTATCTGGATAGCAACAATTCGACCGAGGATTTCCATGAACGCGGAGTGCAGTCGCTGCACAGCGCACAGTAACACCGCACCCTACACCGGGGTCAAGCAAAGAGAGATACGAAAATGCCGCAACGCCATAAGGGTGCGGCCATAGAAAAATAAGAGCAAAGTGCTCACGAAGAAGAGATGGTATGATGAGAAAGTTCTATTGGACAATATTGTTTCTGGGAGTAACCGGTTTGTGGAGTGGCGGTGGTAGGTCGGCTGCGGCACAATCGGGCAACGGCGGGCAACATCGTGTGGCAACGACGCAAGGCGAAGGGGATGCAACAACCGACTCGCTCTGTCGACGAGCCGGCAAACGATGCAACACCCCCCAAGCCGGCTGCGAGTCGCGTCAAGAGCGGTTGCCGATCTACGACTTCACCTATTTCCAGCGGAGCAACGGATGGTTGACCTCTTCCAATGCAGCCGGATTGCATGGTGCCGTTCCCATGCGAGGCATCTCCTATGCCGAGGCCTTTTTTAATAAAGAGAATGGAGATTGGCGCAACTACTCCGAATCCAATGATAGCTATGACTTCGGGTTGCGTACCGAATCCTACCGGAGTTTCGAGAAGATCACCTTCTACGGTCGTATGGAGTATCGCTACTTTCGGGGCGAGAATATGTCCGGCTCGATTTTTGTGAATCCGGGAGAGCATCCGTTTGATTTGGTTGAGTTTACCCCGGGAGCCAAGACCATGGAGCGTTATCGTCTGGATGGAGGAGCTGGATTTGCAATCACCCAACATCTCAACGGAGGCATCCGCTTCGACTATGAGGCCGACAACTATGCCAAGCGTAAAGACTTGCGTCATAAGAATACACGCATGGACTTCAACCTGTCGGCCGGATTGATGGCACGCTGGGGTATTGCCGACCTCGGAGCCAACTACCTCTATCGCAAGAATACGGAAAAAATAGCCTGTGAGCAGATCGGCACGGCCGGAGAGAACTACTATATGTTCTTCAACAAGGGCGTATGGTTCGGGGAGTCGGGCTTGTGGGACGGCAACGGAATGCACCTGAGCGAACCGGGGATCAGCGGACTACCCCTGAAAAACACAGAACAGGGCGCCGCATTACAGGTGAATCTGGGGCGCAAAGCGGTGCGCTTCTTCAACGAGTTCACCTTCCGGTCGCAGTATGACGAGAGCGGAGAGAAGGGAACCATCTGGAACTTTGCACGCGCCAAACACTTCCAGTATCGAGGCATTCTGCAAATCGCTCAAGGCGAAAATGCCCATCGGATTCATGGGGGTGTGAGCTATGTCAATTTATGGAACTACGAAAACATCCTGCTCAAGGAGAATATCTCGGGCGTGATTCAGACGGTGATCTATGGTCATCGCTTGATCTATCGCCAACGAACGGTGACGGCCAATGTCGAGTATGAATACGCATGGCAGGCGGCACAATACAATCCTTGGATGACCTTGCGCGTGGGTGCAGCCTATGCGGATCGCAGTGCGGTGGGCTCACTGGTCTTTCCCTACACACGATCACAGACGATCGAGAACGTCCGGATCTATGCGAACTGGGAGCGGAACTTGGCTCTGGGCGCGGATCAATTGCAGGTGCGTGTCGGACTCGCGTGTGCCACCGGAGGAGGAAACCGTCTCAGCGAAGGGAAGGTCACGGTGGAGACCCCCGATATGGAACTTGGCGATTATGCCACGGGCAATGACCTCTATCGCAATTACGAGTTCGAGTACCTGACCGCCACGCGGGAGGAGCTCTCCTTGGGTCTGCGCTATACCCATCCGGTGGGTCGAATCGGGCTGCCGGTCTACGTGGATGCCGGATGGCACTGGACTCACGCCCAAGCCGTGCGTTGGATTGAGGGACAGAATCGGCATGCGCTCTCGCTGGCGTTAGGATGTATGTTCTAATTTTTCGCACAATATGCCCCACGAAGTAAAAGAATGATGGAACTCTTTCACGGGATATGCTTTATCGATGGGTTGATGGCTCATAAATAGCACACTATACTTAATCATGAAAATTCACAATTCACTAATCAACTTTATATCTAGTCGACCCTTAACAACCCAACAAATTACGGATTATCAATAAAATAAGAGTTAAAATACTTGTAAAAATCTGCAAGTTTCCGTATTTTTG
>JAQUZZ010000096.1 GCA_028691095.1 Alistipes sp.
AGATCAGGATCTTGATGAAGATGGTCAGCAGCAAGATAATCAATCCATAGTTGGAGATATAGTTCCCCAAGAAGTCAAAGGTCGGAATCACCAACCAGCGGTTGACCCACCCGATGATCCATCCTCCCAGCGGAATCAACTTCTGAAGGTGCAGATCGGCATATTGCTTCAGCACCGAGAATTTGTTGGGACCGAAATAGAAACTAAAATCATATTGCTCGGTCTGCGGGGTATAAGCCACCGACAGCTGTGTATGGAACATCTTGATGTAGTGGTCGGTTGCAGGGTAGGTCGAGTAACCGATCGCTCCATTCTGAAATTCATTTTCGGCAATCAGGATGGAGGAGAAGAACTGCTGTTTGAAGGCCACCCACTTGATCTTGGTGTTCAAGGTCTCGGATTTACTCTCCTTCGAGATGCCTAACTCCTCGATGCCATCCTGCCCCGGATAGTTGTAGGCAATGGTCGTGTAGTTGTTCTCGTTATCGAATCCCTTCTCGTTTTGGGGGCCGGCATTCTGCCAAGCAATCTCCATATCGGTTTGCGTGGGGGTCAGCAGATTCTGCATCTCGTGGAAGCGAATATCAAAATCGACCCGATAGCTATCCGAATGCAGCGTGTAGACATAATCAATCCATGAGGCCGAATCGACCTTCAGACGCATGATGATCTCCTTCGATGACTCGTCGGCCGTAAAATCGGTCGAGGCCGGAAGAATCGGCGTAAAGTAGTAGTCCGACGTGTTGATCTGAGCATCGCCGTATCCCTTTCTCAGGAAGAAAGAGAGGTTAAAGCGCGACGAAGTATCGGGAAAGAGCTCCAAAGGCTCTCCCGTATAGGTCTTATACTTACTCAGTTCGACCGAAGCAACCCGTCCGCCCTTGTTGGAGAAGGTGATCTTCAGCAAATCATTGGCATAGGTAAAGCGTCGCTCCTCCCCTTGGGTGGCTCCGTAGAGCGTCGCCCCAATATGTTGCGCCAAGGCCTCAGCCGCCTGCGCCTGTCGTGCACTGTCCGCTTCTGCACCCGCTACCGTCACACTGCTGTCTGCACGCAAGGAGTCGGGGGTAGAAATCTCAGGTTGGGGCAGTTGACTTGCCGCAATCGAATCCAGCCGAGTCTGCTCGCGCATCAACTCTTTCTGTTGCTTTCCGTTATACCAAGAGAATCCGAATAGGATCACACCTATAATCAGTAACCCCAGTAATGTTTTCTTATCCATCTATTGTGTTTATTGTGATCCTCGCCTCCGCCCGACGCTCTTCTCTTGGGGAGAAGACCTTGGGAACGAAAGCTCCAGATCATCGTATAGTTACCTCTTCACACTGCAACCCAGCACCCCCCTTCGGGTCTCGGCCGAGAGCAGATCTACTTCTTCTGTTGTTCGCAATAGGCTTCGGCGGCCTTCACGAAAGCCACAAAGAGCGGATGGGGATGCAACACAGTACTCTTATACTCCGGATGATACTGCACTCCGATAAACCACGGATGATCCTCCATCTCCACAACCTCCACCAAATTGGTGTCGGGGTTAATCCCCACCGGACGCAAACCGGCTCGTACAAAATCATCCAAGAAGTCATTGTTGAACTCATAGCGATGACGATGACGCTCCACAATTTCGCTCTTGCCGTAGGCATCGTAGGCCTTGGAACCCTTTTGCAACACACAGGGGTAGCCTCCCAAACGCATTGTTCCGCCCTTCTCGGTCACACCCTTCTGCTCCTCCATCAGGTCGATCACCGGATGGGTGGTCGAGGCCATCTCTGTGGAGTTGGCGTCGGCATAGCCCAGCACGTTCCGCGCAAACTCGATGACGCAACACTGCATCCCCAAGCAGATCCCCAAGAAGGGTATTTTCTGGGTTCGGGCATACTCCACGGCTATGATCTTGCCCTCGACGCCTCGGTGTCCAAATCCCGGAGCCACCAGAATACCACACATACCCTGCAAGAGGGTCGAGATATTCTCGTGCGTAATCTTCTCGGAATTGACGTATTGCAACTTCACCTTGGTGTGGTTGGCCGCACCGGCATGAATAAACGACTCCACGATCGACTTGTAGGCATCGGGCAGTTCGGTGTACTTGCCGACCAAGGCTATATTGACCTGTTTGGCCGGATGTTTCACCTTCTCAACAAACTCAATCCACGCTTGCAGATCGGGTTCACCCTCGGCAGAGAGTTGCAGCTTGTTGAGAATCACGCTATCGAGCTTCTGACGCAACATCATCAAGGGAACCTCATAGATCGTCGGCACATCAATCGACTCCACCACCGCATCGACATCGACATTGCAGAACAAGGCCACCTTGCGGCGTACCTCCTGCGTCAGATGCCGTTCGGTGCGCAGTACCAAAATATCGGGTTGGAGTCCATTCTCCAAGAGCTGTTTCACCGAATGCTGCGTGGGTTTGGTCTTCAACTCTCCCGACGCGGCCATGTAGGGGATCAGGGTCAGATGGATAATCACCGAATTCCCAATACCCAACTCATTGCGCAACTGCCGTACCGACTCGATGTAGGGCAACGACTCGATGTCGCCCACCGTACCTCCGATCTCGGTGATGATTACATCGTACATCTTCTTTGCACTCAGCAATTTGATGCGACGTTTGATCTCATCGGTAATATGAGGGATCACCTGTACGGTCTTCCCCAAAAACTCTCCGCGACGCTCCTTGTTGATTACACTCTGATAGATCCGTCCGGTGGTCACGTTGTTGGCCTGTGAGGTCGGAATACTCGTGAATCGCTCGTAGTGCCCCAAGTCCAAGTCGGTTTCGGCTCCATCCTCGGTGACATAACACTCTCCGTGTTCATAGGGATTCAAGGTACCCGGATCGACATTGATGTAGGGATCCAACTTTTGGATTGCCACTTTGTATCCACGTGCTAACAGTAGTCGAGCCACAGAAGCGGAGATAATCCCCTTTCCCAGCGACGAAGCTACGCCTCCTGTGACAAAGATAAATTTCGTTTTGTTCGTGTTGCTCACAGCCATTTTATTCCTTCCTTATATTAAACTCTTTCGTTTCCAACGCCGAAGTTCCACGCTCTGCGCGCAGACTTCCTTGAAGCGCTCTCCTCGGCGGAGCGGCGCTACTCGGCTTGTTTGTCGATCAGATTGATCTTCTCGACCAAGGTAGCCATCTCCTCTTTAGCGCGGGCGATCTTCTCGTTCACGTCACGAATCATCGCCTCGGCATTCTTGCTTTTGGAGAAGAAACCGATGTTATTCTCCAAGAGGGCAATATCGGACTCCAACTGTTTCATCTTATTGAACAACCGGTCGCGCTCATGGCGAATCCGACGATCGCTGCCTCCATCGGTCGAGAGATTCTGGATCTTCCCTTTAAAACGCTCCATGTGACGCTCCTTCTCGTTACCACGCAACTTGAGGAAGGCGGCATCCACCACCTCGCGGTATTGATTCTGCATCGACTCCTTCTGTTTGATGGGTACAAAACCGATCTCCGACCAGCGACGCTGCAACTCCTTCAAAGCCTCGAAACTCTGCTCCTCTTCCGAAGCTACAAAAGCACGTAACTCCTCTAACAGAGCCCGCTTGCGTGCCAAATTCTCCTCATACTGACTATCCACCGACGCAAAATGGGTGGTCTTCCGCTCAAAGAAACGATCGCACGCCGTGCGGAATCGTTTCCACACAGCCTCCGAGTGACGACGTGCCACAGGGCCGACCTCTTTCCACCGTTTTTGCAGTGCGATCAGCTCATCGGTGGTCTTCTTCCACTCCTCGCTCTGCTGCAAAGCCTCGGCCGCTGCACAGATCTCGTTTTTGAGTTGCAGGTTGGCCTCCATCTCGGCTTTGGTTTGGAGGTAGAAATTCCGTTTATTCTCAAAGAAACGATCGCACGCCGTGCGGAATCGTTCATAGATCTTCGTGTTATCCTTCTTGGGGGCAAACCCGATCGTCTTCCACACCTTCTGGATCTCGATCAACTGATCGGAGGCCTTGTTCCACTCCTTGCGCGATAGCAGGGGCGAGGCCACCAACTCTTCGGTCTTGACACAGAGTTCGGCTTTCAGGTCGAGGTTCTTTTTCTGCTCCTCCTTCTGCTGATCAAAATACTCCTGATGACGCTTGTTGATCTTCGAGCTGGCCTCACGGAAACGATCCCACAGCGGCTCCTTGAACTCACCGGCAACCGGGCCGATCTCGCGCCACTGCTCGTGCAGCTTCTGCAACTTATGGAAAGCGGTAATCACCGAAGGCTCCAGCACCAATGCCTCCGCCTCTTCGCAGAGTTGCAATTTGGCCTCATAGTTCTTCTTGAGATCCAGATCCCGCAACTCTTTGTTGATCTTGATGAAGTTATAGAAATTCTCTACGTGGAGGTTGTAGGTCTCCCACAGATCCTTCATGGCCGTCTGTTGCACCAAGCCGGTCTCTTTCCAGCGACGTTGCAGGTCACGGAAGGTGTTGAAGGTATGATTGAGGGTCTCGTTGCTGTTGACCAGCTCTTTGAGCTCCTCAATAATTTGCAGTTTGATTTTCAAGTTCGCCTCTTTCTCGTTGTCGAGTTGGGCGATATATTCGTTGCGCTTGTTGCGATAGGCCGTAAACAGCGACTTAAATTTCTGTTCCTCTTCGTTTGCCGGAACCGTAAACGCTTCAGGCACTCCGCCCCCGTCGATAAAGGACTTGCGGGCTTGGTCGATCTCGGCGCGAAGATTCTTGTAAAAGGCGATCTTGATGGCCTCGACATTCCGACGCACGGTCTGTACAGGCTGGGTGCGAAGCAACTCTTCAAAGGCAGCAAGCAGTTGCTCCTGCGTCTGTCCCGAATAGTCGACCGACACCGGATTCTCCTCCTCTTTGTTTGAGCCTTCACCCTCTACGGGTTCTTCGCCCAGATCAAACTCAGGAGCTGCGGCCGCCAAAGCAGCCTCTTCGTCCGAAAAGTCGATCTCCGGCGCAGGTGCGCTCTCGGAGGAGGACTCCTCGGGGGCTGTAACGTCAGCCTCCAACATGGTGTTCTCTGTCTGAGCAACTGGGGTAGTTGCCGGGGTAGCATTCATCGTATCCTCAACACACGGAGTGCTGACTTGTTCCTCAGGAACAGACCTTTCATTGTTTTCCGTAACCATCGTTGTTATGTTTTAATATTCGAAAATCCGGACAGGGTCTTCATTGAACGTGCGTTTCACGAATTGAGACCCACACAATCTAAATTAAACATTTACACTTCAAACTCCATAAAACGCACATTCAAGGCTCTGTCAAAAGCCTCTTTCTGCTCAACACCACACTCACCCTCCCCTCAAAATCGTGGAAGAAGGCGTTGTTCAACGGTGTCTCAGTCCTTTTTTAAGGGGCGAAATTCACCTAAAGCACCGCGTGCTATTTGTCAGTAATCACCCCATCGGCATATCAAGCATCTACCGTGGTCAAAGGACTCGATCCTTCTTTGGTATTACTTATTTAAGCTACAAATGTAATAAGTTTTTAGAAGAAACCGCTTTTTCGGATCAAAAATAGGCACCATTCCACGCTCCATACACGCTCTTTTTCGGATCATTCTCCCTTCTGCATCCTCGCATCGGCTGCTTTCAGGGATCGGGACAAGCGACCGATTTCGCTGGGTCAGCCTTCGCTTCGCCCTTTCGGGGGCATTCTTCGTCTCCAGGGAATCTCCCGCGAAAAAATCCGAAAAAACTTTTCTTTTCACTGCCAAAACCGCTACCTTTGTATAATAATCTTTTTTATGTATTTTCCTGCAGAGATTTTGTCGGCTCTTCCTCGACAATCTCCTCTTGCCTTGAAACAACCAACAACACGACGTATGAAAGAGTTGCTATGGGTTGGCTGCGGCGGATTTGTCGGCAGCGTTTTGCGTTTCGGAGTATCGCAATGGATGGCTCCGTGGACGCTCACGGCCCTGTTTCCGCTACCCACGCTGGTCGTGAATGGCGTAGGCTCCTTTTTGATCGGCTTCTGGGGTGGATGCAACC
>JAQUZZ010000097.1 GCA_028691095.1 Alistipes sp.
GGTTCCGTCGACCTCGGTTTGACCGACGATGCCATAGCGTTGAAGCACCACCCCGATCAGCAGCGGCACAAAGGCCAACCCCCAGTTTTGGATCCAGAAGATCACCGAGTAGGCAGTTCCTAACATACGGAACGGGACGATTTTGGGCAGAGAGGGCCACATGGCAGAGGGAACCAACGAGAAGGAGGCACCCAGCAGGAGCATGAGCGTGATGGCTACCCAACTCTCGTTGAGCGCGGGGATCGCAAAGAGGAGATGAACCGCTACGAGCAGTACCGACCCGATCACCATGAGGGTTGCACCGTAGCCTTTGCGGTCATAGAGGCTGCCGAAAAGCGGGGTGAGCAGGATGTTGCCAAAGGGGAGCAAGGCGGGAATGGCTCCGGCGAACTCCGGCGCGACCTGGAACTTCTGAATCATCAGTTCGGTTGCATATTTCAGAAAGGGAAAGACGGCCGAGTAGAAGAGAACGCAGAGAATTGTGAGATACCAAAACGCGCGAATGCGGGTGATTTGCCATACATCGCGCATCCGGAAGGGCTCTTCGGGCGTGGCGTCGACCTCCTCTTGCGAGGGCTGTGGATCATGGCGTCGATCCATGATACAGAAGACCAGAAAGGTGAGCAGCCCGATGCAGAAGAGCACGAGACACAGGGCAACCGGAGCACTCGGATGCCCCATCCATTGGGCAAACGGCAGGGCTCCGAACATGGCAATGGCGGTTCCGATGCGCCCCGCGGTGACGTTGAGACCCAAGGCCAAAGCCAGCGATCGCCCCTGAAACCATCGAACGACGATTTTGTTGGCCGTGATTCCGATCAGCTCTGTGCCGACCCCAAAGAGGGCAAACCCCAAGGCCGCATACAACACTTGACTCTTGACCGTAAAGAGCGACCAACCACCCAGCGAGAGGGTCGTGTACGGGGAGGCGAAGGAGTGGGTGAGTGCCCAATATTTGAGGAGGGCTCCTCCGATCATCAACCCGACGGAGAGGAGTCCCGTAAAACGTTCGCCCTTGCGATCGAGAATCATCCCTCCGAAAATCAGCATCAGCAGAAAGATGTTGAACCATCCGTAGCCACTGGTGTAGAGTCCGTAGTCGGTGCTGTCCCAGCCCAGTTGTTGCTCCAGCATGGTTTTGAGTGGCGACATGACGTCGGCCATCACATAACCGGTGAGCATGGTGAAGGAGACGAGTCCGAGGATGATCCATCGGAAGGCGGAGGTGTGGGACGCGGAGGGGTTGGTAGAGGTCATGGTGGGTTATCGGTTGAGCGGTTGCCCATAGAGTTTGAGGGCTTGGTAGGCAGCCGCAATGCCCAGCTCACCGGCTTTGCTCATATCCAGACACCCTTTGTGGGTGTCTTTGAGGAAGATCTGAATCAATCCTCGATTGAAGTAGGCTTCGGCAAACGTGGGGTTCAGTTCAATGGCGTGCGTGTAGTCTTCGAGGGCTTCGGACATGGCTCCCGACAGACAGTAGAGGTTGGCGCGATTGTAGTAAGTGTAGGCAAAGTTGGGCAACAACTTGATGGCTTTGTTGAGATCGGCAATGGCGTCGTCGTAGTTGTAGGAGCGCGTTGAGTGGTCGCGCAATCGGTTCCCCGGGTCGCTATCCACCGAGATGCGATGGAAGTTGTTGTCGATCGACGAGATGAAATCAATCATCTCGCTCTGCGTCGTACTGCGGTTGATGTAGAGGAAGGGATTGGACGGATTGCGGTCGATGGCGGCGGTGTATTGTGCAATGGCACTGGTGTATTGGCGGATCAGCGATTGTGTGACGCCCCGCTTGAAGTAGGCTTGCCAACGGTTGTCCCCCTGACGGATCGCCTCCTCGGCTCCTTCGTCGAGCACAAAGAGCGTGTCGGGCGGCAAGTTGGTTTCGCGGTTGACCCATTGCATCTGACGCCACCCCACTTGCTGGCAGAAGTTTTCTGCCGCTTCATTGTAATATTTGCTATAAGTATCGGGTAGCGAGGGTCGTTGGGTTTTGGCGGTAGCCGAATCGGACTGGATAAGGGAGAATTTGAAGAGCGGCAGGAGGGAGAGATCGCCACTCTGTGATCCGATTGCTTGACGCTCCTGTTTCATCAGGTCGGTATTCTCGAACGAGAGCAGTTGGTTGAACTGTCGACTGGTGTCGGCATAGATGGAGAAGGTGCTGTCGTTGAGTTTGGCGCGGTATTCGGCAATTTTGCGATCGGCAGTCTCTTTGTCGCTACGCGAACCCTTCATGTCGCGCAGGTTGTAGCGCAACGACGAGCGTCCCAGGTAGGCGTTGGCAAAGTCGGGGTAGAGGTCGATGGCGCGGGAGTAGTCGGCAATCGCGGCTTCGTAATTTCCCAACTGAGTATAGAGTCCCGCACGGTTATAGTAGATCAAGACGTTGTTGGGTAGGAGGATCGCTACCCGATTGTAATCCTCCAAGGCCTTGTTGTAATCTCCGATCTGTGTCCGCAGAATGGCCCGATTGAAGTAGGTGATGGCGTTGGTGGAGTCCAGTTGCACGGCTTTCGAGAAGTCGGCAATCGCATCCACAGGGTGCTGGGTGCGGGAGTAGAGCAGAGCCCGATTGAAATAGGCGGGCAGGAATGTCGAGTCGTAATCGAGGGCTTTGTTGAAGTCTTCGAGTGCCGGTTCGTAACGTCGCAGGGAGAGGTAGAGCGATCCGCGTCGATTGTAGCCGTTGGGATCAAAGTAGTTGGTGCGGATTCCCTGCTCATAATCCGACAGGGCGCGGAGGGTGTCTTTCAGATAGAGATAGCTGGTTCCCCGGTTGAGGTAGGCCTCGGAGACCTTGGGGTCGTATTTGATGAAGGTGGAGAAGTCCTCCACCGCCTTCTCGAATTGTTGACTCAGCAGGTAGGTGACGGCTCGGCTGTAATAGGGACTGGGAATGTCGGGTCGCAAGTCAATGGCCTCCTGAAAGTCGCGTAGTGCATCGTCGTAGTTTCCTAATCGGGAGCGTGTAATGGCGCGATATTGATAGGCGGTGGTGAAGACCGGATTCTGCCGAATGGCCCGTGTGAAATCCTGCTCGGCGCCCAAGAGATCCTCCAAGTTGTACTTGGCGATGCCCCTGAGAAAATAGCCTTCGGTGGCGGAGGTGTCGGCACGCAGAAGGATGTTGAGCACTTCGATGGCATCCTGATATTTATCTTCGATGAGCAGACTGCGGCCTGCATAGAAGAAGTAGGCCTTATTGAGTTGAGCTTCTGCTCCACGAAAAGAGAACACGCCTGCCATCATCCATAGCAGGAACCATAACATTCTACGCATGCGTCGGATCATAATTTGATGGGCTAAGATAGTCATTTTCCTCCATATTTTGGATGTGCAACGACCGAAAAATGGCGTTTTAAGCACAGTGTGCTATTTATTAGCAATCAACACCCTGCATATCAGGAATATACCATGACCCAAAGGCTCAATAATTCTTTGGAATTACAGACAGGGAAAAGCTTCTCCAGTTACCGCGATAAAACGAGGGTTGAAGGCTGTTTTTGTGAAAATTGGGTCGTTTTGGGCAATTCTTTTTCGCAACGCTTTCAAGTTCCGAAAAAGTTCTCTACCTTTGAAAGCAATTTTTGCGCTGAAGCATGACCAAGGTCGATTTCGGGCAGCTGTTGCTCCGAAAACGATCTGTTGTGCTGTTTTGTTGTGGGATAGGTTTCGTTTTTTGCGACGCATCGCGACGCAATGAGCAGCTCAGACGACAAATTGCGGTATCACAACACCCAAAGATTAATCAATTTTCAAACCATACCGATGAAAAAAGTAGATGTTGTTTTAGGCTTACAATGGGGTGACGAGGGGAAAGGCAAAGTGGTCGATGTCTTGACACCCCGTTACCAGGTGATCGCCCGCTTCCAGGGAGGGCCCAACGCGGGACACTCGCTGCACTTTGAGGGTAACAAATATGTGCTTCATACGATTCCTTCAGGAATCTTTCGTCCCGAGTCGATCAACATTATCGGCAATGGCGTAGTGATTGATCCGGTGATTCTCTCCGATGAGATTGCAAAATTGGAAAAGGATGGCGTGGACGTAGTCTCCAAATTGCGGATCTCGAAGAAAGCACATCTGATTCTGCCCACCCACCGGATTATTGATGCCGCGTCGGAGGCTTCCAAAGGTAAAACCAAGATCGGTTCGACCCTCAAGGGAATCGGCCCGACCTATATGGATAAGACCGGCCGTAATGGCTTGCGTGTGGGCGATATGATCGCTCCCGATTTTGCCGACCGTTACGCGCGCCTCAAGGCCAAACATCTGGATCTGTTGCGTCAGTATGACTACCAGTTCGATATTACCGATTACGAGAAAGAGTGGATGGATGGCGTCAACAACTTGCGTCGCTTCCAGTTTATTGATAGCGAGAACGAGGTCAACCGTTTGCTCAACGAAGACAAAGGCATTTTGGCCGAGGGGGCACAAGGTTCGATGTTGGATATTGACTTCGGAACCTATCCGTTTGTCACCTCATCCAGTACGCTATGTGCCGGCGTATGTACGGGGTTGGGCGTTGCTCCCTCGCGCATTGGGAAAGTCTACGGAATCTTCAAGGCCTACTGCACCCGTGTGGGTAGCGGGCCCTTCCCGACCGAGTTGTTCGACGAGGATGGCGAGAAGATGCGTCAGATCGGTATGGAGTTCGGTGCTACAACCGGACGCGCGCGCCGTTGCGGATGGCTCGACATGGTTGCGCTGCGCTATGCGGTGATGATGAACGGGGTGACCGCCCTGATCATGATGAAGTCCGATGTGCTCAATTCGTTTGAGCGACTGAAAGTTGCCGTGGCCTACAAGATCGGCGATCAAGAGGTGACGGATTTCCCATACGAAATTGATGAACAAACCGTTCCTGTATATAAAGAGTTTGAGGGATGGAATTGCAACATCAACGGCATTCGGAACTACGAACAGTTCCCCGAACGACTCAAGGAGTACATCGAGTTTATCGAGCAGGAGACAGGCGTTCCTGTGAAGATCATCTCTGTGGGCCCGGATCGCGAAGAGACCATCCTGCGATAACGACAAATTTTTGAATGGAGAAGCCATGAAAACAACAAAATTTTCGATGGCAGTGATGCTGTCCGCAGCACTCTGTTTGACGGGTTGTGCCGCATTCAACAACATGAGTTCCACGGGAAAGGGTGCAACGGTCGGTGGCGGCGGTGGTGCCGTCGTAGGAGCCGGAATCGGTGCTTTGGCCGGCGGCGGAAAAGGAGCAGCCATTGGTACGCTGGTAGGCGCTGGCGTAGGTGCCGGAGTGGGTGCTTTGATTGGAAAACGGATGGATAAACAGAAGGCGCAACTGGAGAAGATCGAGGGAGCCCAAGTGGAGACCGTGACCGACGAGAACAACTTGCAGGCGATCAAGGTGACCTTTACCGATAAGATCCTCTTTGCCACAGGCAAGAGCGAACTGAACGATGCTTCGCGGAGTTCGCTGAAACGTTTTGTCCAGACCCTAACCGAATCTCCGGAGACCGATATTGCCATCTACGGCCATACGGACAACACGGGAAGCCGGGAAGTCAATCAACGCCTCTCTGAGCAGCGAGCTCAGGCGGTGGCAAATTTCTTGATGGGACAGAAGATCGACCCATCACGTCTCACGACGCGCGGTTTGGCCTATGATGCTCCGGTGGCTGACAACAGCACCGAGGAGGGTCGGGCGCAGAACCGTCGGGTGGAGATCCTGATTACTGCGAACGAAACCATGATTCAGCAAGCCAAAGAGGGTACGCTGAAGTAAGCGTAGGGCGGAGCCAACATCCGCATCCGTTGCACTTCGGAGTCGGGCGTAACAGCCGATAAGGGGATTGCCTCGGGGTGCTACTTGGATTGGGACATCGCCCATAACCTATAACTTTTGAGCGCGGCCGTTTAAATGCAAATTTAAACGGCCGCGCTCAATCTGTGTAGGACGGAGGTCAGCATCAAGCTGTGGTTCGACAACC
>JAQUZZ010000098.1 GCA_028691095.1 Alistipes sp.
GTGTTCGGGGTGGAGGGCATACTCTGTGGCCATGGGGGTGTCGCGGAAGAGCTGGAGCTGGTGGAACTTCACGCTGTGCAGGGGTAGCGCGTTGATCGTGTCGATCTCCGCGGCCATCATTTCACGGCTTTCGCCCGGCAGCCCGAGAATGATGTGACCTCCCACGGCTATGCCGCGTTCGGCCGTCAGGGTGATTGCCTGTTGTGCGGTGGCAAAGTCGTGCCCGCGATGAATCCGTTGGAGTGTGGTGTCGTAGCAGGACTCGATGCCAAACTCGATGGTGATGTAGTGCGTTCGATTCAGCGTAGCGAAGTAGTCGAGTTTCTCCTCGTCGATGCAGTCGGGGCGGGTTCCGATGATGATACCCCGAATCTGGGGAATCTGGAGAACCTGTGCGTAGATCTCCCGAATGCGCTCCAGGGGTGCATGGGTGTTGGAGTAGGATTGGAAGTAGACCAAATAGCCCTCCGCTTTCCGGTAGCGTCGGGTGTGAAATTCGATGCCCTCCTCGATCTGTTGCCGGATGCTCTTGTCGGGTGTGCAGTAGGAGGGTGAGAAGGCGTTGTTGTTGCAGAAGGTGCACCCTCCTGTGGTGAGCGTGCCGTCCCGATTGGGACAGGAGAAGCCGCTGTTGACAGAGAGCTTCTGCAATCGCGTGCCGAAGCGTTGGCGAAAGTAGCCGGAATAACTGTTATATCGACGTTCGTCGCCCCAAGGATACATAGCAAGAAGGTTTCGTAGATGAATACCGCTTCGATTAGTCGAAGAGAGGGGGGGTTCCCAATGCCCACAAAAGTAGGTTAAATTTACCGAAGTTTCACCCCTTAGGCTCCACCCGCTCCTTCTTTCCGCGATCCGAGGGTGAGTCGCTCCTCGAAAGGGCTACCGCTGGGAGGGAAGAAAGCGCAGGCCGTGGGTCATGTAGTATTGTAGGATGCCGCGCAGGAGGATAAAGAGGGTGAAGGCTCCCCACAGCGCATCGTTTCCGAGCCAAGGTTTCAGTCCAAAGTAGCACCCGAAGAAGCCGACCATCGAGAGTGCCACAGCGTTGCGCATGACGCGGGTTTGGGTGGTGCCGATGAGGATGCCGTCGAGAATGAAGGGAAAGAAGGAGGCGATCGGAATCAGAATCAACCAAGGAAGATAGGCGCGGGATGCCGAGAGAATCGCTTCGCTGTCGGTGAAGAAGGAGAGCACCCAGTCCCCTCCAAAGGCATATCCGAACCTATAGAGCAGCGAGATGATGCCGCCCCAGAGGATCAGCCGTCGGGTGCACCGACGAAGCATCAGGGCGTTGCCTGCCCCATAGTAGCGACCGGCGAGTGCCTCTCCGGCAAAGGCAAAACCGTCGAGCAGGTAGGAGTAGAGTGTGAAGAGTTGCATGAGCACCATGTTGACCGCCAACAGCGTGTCGCCCATGCCTGAGGAGGCGGAGGTGAAGAACGTGTAGACGATGACAATGCAGGCCGTACGAAGAAAAATATCGCGGTTGATGCGGAAAAACCGGAGCATCGGGGCGAGCTTCAGACTCTCTCGCCAGGAGATATAACGACGGAAGCGATGGTAGTGGATTCCCCACAAGAGTGCTCCGCAGGTCAGTCCGCTATATTGGGCGACGACCGTACCCCATGCAACGCCCTCAAGTCCCCAACCTAAGCCCACCGCAAAATAGAGGCAACAGAGGATGTTGATGACGTTGATGAGTATCGAGATATACATCGGGAAGCGGGAGTTCTGCATTCCGATAAACCAACCTTGAAGTGCGAAGAGAGAGATCGTGGCTGGAGCCGCCAGAATACGGATCTGGAAGTAGGTGGCTGCATACTCCATCACGCGAGGCGACCCGTTCATCAGGCTCAACGTCCATTTACCGATCGGATGGCGCAGCAGCACCAGCAGCAGGGCGCACACCAAGGCTACGGTAAGCCCACGGACGAGGATTGCCCCCGCTTCGGTAAAGTTGCGGGAGCCGTAGGCTTGGGCCGTCAGTCCGCTGGATCCCATGCGCAGGAAGGCAAAATTCCAATAGATGAAGTTGAAGAGTGTGGTGCCGATCGACACCCCTCCGATCAGTGCATCGTCGCCCAAATGACCCATGATCGCCAAATCCACCACCCCTAACAGCGGGACAGTGATGTTGGAGATGACATTGGGCAGCGCCAAGGCGAGAATTTTCCGATCCATGGCGCAAAAGTAGGAACTTTTCCGCAGAGTGCAGCCTCCGAGCCCTGTAATTGCACGCGACAAAGAGCCCTGTGCCGAATCTGAACACCGCGATGCCCCATGTCGAGAGCGGGGAATCCGACACCGGAGTTTTGACAGGGGGAGGCATAGGAATCCGAATTGTTTATTATCTTTGTCTCATCGAAAACTTCTAAAACTCGAATACCATCATGGCTGAATTTATCTATCAAGAGCCGTTTCCCCTCTCGGAGGATACGACCGAGTATCGTCTGTTGACGCGGGATTATGTGAAAACCGTAACGTGTGACGGTCGTAAGATGTTGCATATCGACCCCAAGGGGTTGGAATTGTTGGCCAAAGAGGCCTTTGCCGATGTCTCTTTCTATCTGCGTGCTGCGCATCTTCAGAAATTGGCAAACATCCTCAAAGATCCCGAAGCCACCGACAACGACAAGTTTGTAGCCTATACGATGCTGCTCAATCAGACCGTGGCTGCCCAAGGAGAACTCCCGACGTGTCAGGATACCGGTACGGCCATTGTTATGGGCAAAAAGGGCGAGAACGTCTACACCGGTGCCAATGATGCCGAAGCACTCTCCAAAGGAATCTATGAGACCTATCGGGATCGCAACCTGCGTTACTCTCAGGTGGTTCCCTTCACGATGACCGAAGAGAAGAACACCGGAACCAACCTTCCGGCTCAAATCGACCTCTATGCTACACAGGGTGATAAATATAGTTTTCTTTTTGTCACCAAAGGGGGCGGTTCGGCCAACAAAACGTTTCTTTATCAGCAGACCAAGGCGTTGCTCAACGAGGAGTCGCTCACGAAGTTCATCCGGCAACACATTATGGATTTGGGAACCTCGGCTTGCCCCCCGTACCATTTGGCTTTGGTGATCGGAGGAACTTCGGCCGAGATGAACCTCGCTACCGTAAAGAAGGCCTCCACCGGTTACTTGGATCACCTTCCGACCTCCGGCAATGAGGGCGGTCGTGCCTTCCGTGACACCGAATGGGAGGAGAAGGTGCTGAAAATCTGCAGTGAGAGCGGTGTCGGAGCTCAGTTTGGCGGAAAATATTTTGTACACGACGTTCGGGTGATTCGTTTGCCCCGTCATGCCGCCTCTTGTCCCGTAGGACTGGGGGTTAGTTGCAGTGCCGACCGTAACATCAAGGCGAAGATTACCAGCGAGGGCATCTTCTTGGAACAGTTGGAGAAGAATCCTGCTCGCTTCCTGCCCAAAGAGGCTCCGGGGATGAAACCGGCCGTAGAGATCGACTTGGATGAGGGAATGGATAAGGTGCGTGCAATTCTCGCTCAATATCCGGTGAAGACACGGCTCAATCTGAAGGGAACGCTGATCGTGGCGCGGGACATCGCCCATGCGCAGATCAAAGCGATGCTCGATGCCGGCAAGCCGATGCCCGAATACTTCAAGAAACACCCGATCTACTATGCGGGCCCGGCCAAAACGCCGCAAGGTATGGCCTCCGGCAGCTTCGGCCCCACCACCGCAGGGCGTATGGATCCCTATGTGGATCTGTTCCAGGATCACGGAGGTTCCATGATTATGGTGGCCAAAGGAAATCGCTCCCAAGCGGTGACCGATGCGTGCCAGAAACACGGTGGCTTCTACTTGGGTTCGATCGGAGGACCCGCTGCGGTCTTGGCCAAGAATAGCATCAAAAAGGTTGAGGTGGTCGACTTCCCTGAATTGGGCATGGAGGCCGTGCGTAAGATCTATGTCGAGAATTTCCCCGCCTTTATCATCGTGGACGACAAAGGCAACGATTTTTTCGCTGAATTTAAGAAATAAGCACAACGGACTATTTGTTGGCAATTAACGCATCTGTATATCAAGCGTATGCCGTGACGAGAGGACTCGATCGGTGATCGAAGGACAATCGCACGCTGTGCGTAGTATATCGGATTCTATCCCAAACAGAGGAGGAGAACGTGTTTCGTTCTCCTCCTCTGTTTGGGATATGTGGGTAAGGGGGGCGTTTGTATAGAGGATGATGGCCTACGGAACCTGTGGGTTGGCAGGTTGTGAAAACTTAATCTCTACCTCGTCAAGGATCGGGCGTCCGGTGAGGTCGATTGGGAACCATTGCTCGTGGAGTTTCACCATGGCCTTGCCGAAATTGAAACTCGTCGCATCCTCAAATTGGAACGGAATGGCGATGGTGCCATCGCGACGTATATATCCGTAGCGATCCTGCTCGTCACGTGCCGCAAACGGATCGCTGTCGATACATCCAATCCACGTGTAGCGCAGGGGAACTAACTCTTCGCCGTTTCGCCCGAAGAGACCCGAGAGTCCCTCAAAGGAGGCCATGGCGATGCCTTGGCGACAATCCCATTCCAGTAATTCATATTTCCAAGGGAGAATCTCTTCTCCGTGTTTGTTGATCAGACCGAAGCCCTCCTCGGTTTGCACCACGGCGCGTCCTTCGCAAAATCGATCGACCCACAGGTATTGACACCCGATGAGTTCGACCCCCTTCTCGTCGACATAACCCCATCGGTCGTGAAACTCCACCTCGGAGAGTCCGTCGGAGAGCGAGGGCGCGACACTGGTATAGCGATGCAGTAGTTTTTGACGTCGTAGGAGCCATTGCGCATCCTGTGTTGTCTCCTTCTGTGGATGATTGTGCGCTTGTTGCAGGGTCTCGGCATAGGATCCGTAGAGCTCCAAGGGAGTCCGATCGGTTTTCAGTGCCTCCAAGAGTTGCAGAAGCCGAATGCGATCCCATTCGATGTGCGGAAGATCGGATAGCATCTCTACAAGCTCGATCATGGGACGGCATTGGGAGCGTTGGGCAATATCGCGAAACAACGAGATCAGAGGGGTATAGAGGATGGGTAACTTAAACATCGAAGAGCCTTGCAGAAAACGACATGTTGCGGGTTCCTCCTGAAGAACCTTGAGCCCTAACGTATATAGGGAACAGACTAAATTGTCGCTGTTCAAGAGCAGTTCTTCGCCTTGTGCATCCAATTCGGGATGGAACGCGGGCGCTGCGATCTGTTCCAAATCAATCAGGTGTAGGGATCCGTCTTCAGGATGCACCAAGAGGGTGGAAGCGTGAAGGTTGCGGTGGGCAAAGGGTGTGCTGAGTAACCATAAGGCCATCTGCGAGAAATCTTCATAGAGTTGCGAGAGTCGCACTCGATCTTGATGGTGCAGGCATTGGTCGATGTATTCGTTGAAATAGATCCATGCCGCAGCACGCTCCATCAGAATGAGATCGACATATTGAGGTGTGTCGTCGTGGTCGAATACCAACATCTCCTGAGGAAGATAATGAAACTCCCCGATGTAAGGGGTGTCGAGCGAGGAGAGGTATTGATCCACATATCGAATATGGAGTAAATTGTCATCAGAACCATACAGATACTTGAGTGTGTACTCTTTCCCTTGCCATCGCACCGGAAAGCAAATCATCTCCGAGGTGTAGAAGGAAGAGGGTGCACCCGTGAGGGGATCCGTGATGGCTTCGATGCCTTGCAGGGTTTTGAATCGTCCGTACGGATTACTCAAGGATTCGATCAGTGGATGAATAGAGATAGAGGTGTTCATTCTTCTTGAAGTACAATGTGCTATTTATTAGCAATCATGCCATACGTATGACAAACGGGATGGAATGGATCGCTTGTTCTTTCTGTTGTGTAGAAGCTGTTTTACGTTCGTTCATAAATCAAGCCACTTCTTAGAATAGAAGATTGGTGCTGATGGAGCCGATATTCATCATGTTGATCAGATCGGTCA
>JAQUZZ010000099.1:0-1200 GCA_028691095.1 Alistipes sp.
CTGCAATCCTATTAAAAAGCTGCAAAATTACAAATTCAAATCGTCGCGCACTCAAAACTGCTCGTAATAGACTTTATTTCAGCGATTTCAAAGAACGGTTAGCCCACTTTAACGGGACAGTAGTGAGTAATTCTAAAGAATAAGCCCTTTCGTCACAGTATATGCCGGATATACGGAGCTGTTGATTGCCAATAAATAGCACGGTGTGCTTGGTTGCAGCGAAAATAGTTTACCGGGATCCGCTGCAAGTGAATAAATTTTCATCCTTACAGACTCTTAACCGGAGGGTTTCTTATAATTTTTATAGGGAGTCTAAAAGTATCTGAAAGCGTAACGGAGCGATTCCATTTTATCATGAACCCATTCTTTCTCTGCTTTAGTAACTATGTGAACTTTATTTTACATTTTCATAACATAGTTGCTGTGTATGCCTTATCTCCTCACCCCCAGCAATTTAAAAACGTAGCAACGGTCGTTGTCCCGCCGCCGCAGCGCTAACGCGCCAGCGTTGAGCGTTGGAGCACCTCCACGGCCGCGGGACCCTCACAGAATAAGAGATCCAAGATCGAGAGGTTCGGCACAAAGGGGTAGCGGTCGGCAAAGACCTGATAGTAGGGCTCGGGCGTAAAGTGGGGATCGGGGTGCTGCAAGCGCACCTTCGGAGAGAGCGCGATCCGCCAATCCTCCTCCTGCGGACACAGCGTCTCATACTGCGTGGTGTAGTGCAGAGGTGCCGTGATGTGCAACAAAGAGAGAATCTGGCTTTGCAACGCTTCGTTCCACTCGACAAGCGTCGTGTAGGGGCGATGATAAAACGGAGCCAACTGCGCCTCATAGTGGCTAAAGTAGGCGGCATTGCGATAGGCTGAGACGATGGCTTGCCAGTGTTGATGCTGCCACCGCTTCGAGGCATCAATCCGCAGCTGCTGAATCGGAATCTTCATGCCGGAGGGATGGAGCACGGGCACAATGAGGGCACAAGGGCCGTTGGCCGTAAGAATCTCACAGCGGTTACGGTAGCTCTGTTTCTGATAATTCTCGCAGAGGTCGATCACCGCACGACCGCTCAATAACTTCGTGTAATATTGGATATTGCCTAAATAGGCCGAAGAGAGCCACATGGCTACTTATTACTTTTTTGGTTACCGAACAGATCTACCTCTCCGCGCTCCACGGCATGGAATTGTCGTGCCAACTCGG
>JAQUZZ010000099.1:1210-4038 GCA_028691095.1 Alistipes sp.
TCTCCAATCGCGGACTCCTTTTGGGTTTCGCCCTTCATCCGGTAGAGCATGACGGCATAAAGCGTTCTGAAAAACAGCTCCACATCGGAGATCTCCGAACGACCCAACTTCTGTTTTAACTGCGGAATCTCCCCTGCCACAGCCCCATAAAGTGCACGGTAATGCTCCCCAAGAGGTAATTGCAGCAACTGAAGGTGCAGGTTGTTCAGGTCGGCAATCAGATGCAGGGTGTGCTCCAAGTGGCCGTTCTCCTCCTTTCCCTCTTTGCGCAACAGCGTCACTAAATCCATATACCAAAAAAAGAGCTGCTGTTTCTCCTCGTCCGAGCGGCCGCTCTTCTCGACCAGTTGCGAATAGATCGCCTCGGGGCTGAACTGCAAGGCGCGTAACAGATCCTCCAGTTGCCAGAGATAGAGGATATACTCCGCGATATTCTCCTTGCGTTTAAGTTGTGCGATATACATGGTTTGATTTTCGATTTTTCAAGCTCTGTGTGCTATTTGTAAGCACTAAATCCATTATTGGAAAATATAGATCGGGGGAGGTATCTCATGCGTCTTATTCGCACCCTCTCCTCGCTCCCTTATCCGATTTGGGCGTCATTCTCTCGGGTGATACGCAACACATTCTCGGTTTTGGCATCAATCTTATAGCGGTCGTCGATCCGTCGCCCCACCACCCAGACGATCTCCTCGCCACTGACCACCACAAACTGGCTCCGCTTTTCGGGACGCGAAACCTTATGATCGATCAGAAAGTCGCTCACCTTCTTGCGATTATCCATCCCGAACGGCACGAAGGTGTCGCCCGGATTCCAACGTCGCACCATCAGCGGGAAACTCAATTTGGAGACATCGAGCAACGCCACGGTTTCGGGTTGGCGCAGCACCTCAATATCATCCACATCGACATACTCAAAGCGCAACATGGCGCCCCCGCAATAGAGGCGTTCGGTGGTGCGTGTCACCTCACTGGGACAATATTCGTCATCGGGAATCAGGGTGATCAGAATCCGGCCTCGATCGATATAGGCCACATAATCTTTCGAAAAGAAACGCTTGCCCGAACCATGCTCGCTATGCAAAGCACGATGCAGATTGCCAATCACCTCGTTATTGAAACCATAGTCGCGCAACAACTCGAACAGCACAAAATCTTCGGGTAGCTGTGCGTCCATCTGGTGGAGGTCGATAATCGTTGCTTCGCCCTCGCGACGCACCATATCCAGTCGAATCCGTTCGATGCACCGATCCACAAAACGTTGTGCAGCGGTGAGACGCTCCACGTTGGCAGCCATGGTATCGGTGAAGTGCGGGGCGATCTCCCGAATGCGGGGAATCACGCCCAATCGAAACTTGTTGCGTAGATATTTGGTCGAAGCATTGGAGGAGTCCTCCCGATAGGGGATCTTCTCGGCTCGGGCATACTCCAAAATCTCCTTGCGCTGGGAGAAGAGCAACGGGCGAATGATGCGTCCGTTGACAATATGAATGCCCGTCAGCCCACGCAACCCCGTGCCACGCAGCAGGTTGATAAAAAAAGTCTCAACCGAGTCGTCGGCATGATGCGCAATGGCGATCTTCTCATACCCATGCTCCTGACACAACGTCTCGAACCACGTGTAGCGCAGGCGTCGTGCCACCATCTCCACCGACTCACCGGTGGCCTCGACTTCGGCCATCGTATCAAAACGGGTGATATGAAACGGAACCCCATAGCGGGCGGCCGTGGCCTCCACCAACCGATCATCCTCCTCTGCCTCCTCGCCTCGCAACTGGAAGTTACAATGTGCAACCCCCACGTTATAGCCCGCACGGGCAAACAACGTCAGCATCACCATCGAATCGACGCCACCACTGACGGCCAGCAGAACCCTCTGCTGTTCCGTACAGAGATCATGCTCGGCAAGATAACTTCTGAATTTTTCTGGCAACATCATACCTCATTTTTTATGACCGGATCCTTTTATGACCGGATCCTTCTTGCATACTTGGAGATTATCGCGCTTCCGGATCGTGGTTGCATAATCTTACCTCTCAAAAAAGCGACCGGATCCTTCTTGCATACCTAAAGATTATCGCGCTTCCGGATCGTGACTACCTAATCTTAAACTCTCAAAAAGCGACCGGCTTACCGCAAATTGACCTCCATCTCGATTTGAACGCCGAACTGTGTGGCTACGGCCTCCTGAATCCGATGCGCCAAGGCCATCACCTCCGCGCCCGTTGCTCCGCCATAATTGACCAAGACCAAGGCTTGGCTCTCATGTACGCCCACCTTCCCCTCACGACGTCCTCGCCATCCGCTCTGGTCGATCAACCATCCGGCAGCCAACTTCACCTCCTCGTTCGAGACCTCATACCGTGGCATATCCGGAAAACGTTCGGTCAACGCATCCGCCACCGCACGGGAGACCACCGGATTCTTAAAGAAACTTCCGGTATTACCCAACTGCTTGGGGTCTGGGAGTTTGTGTTTCCGAATGGCGATCACGGCTTGTCGAATGTGCTCCAGCGACATCCCGCCTAATTGTTCCACCTCACGAGACAGCTCTCCGTAACGCACGTGAAAGAGCGGCTTAAGGGAGAGAGCAAACTCCACGGCCGTAATCACCACTCGTCCCTGCAACTCTCGTTTAAAGATGCTATCGCGATAGCCGAAACAACACGCCTCGGCCGAGAGTCGCATCATGCGATGCTCCGCGGGTACATAACACTCCACCGCTGTAATCACACAGCACGCCTCGGTGCCATAGGCTCCGATGTTCTGCACCGGCGCGGCTCCGACGCTTCCGGGAATCCACGAGAGATTCTCCATGCCCCCCCAAC
>JAQUZZ010000099.1:4048-5954 GCA_028691095.1 Alistipes sp.
CCCAACCGCGACTCACCGTCCACTCCACCAGTCGATCCCACTCCACACCGGCATCGGCACGCACATACGCCTGCGTGGCGTCCGATCCGAGGTGTTGAATCTGCTCCCCAATCGGATGGAGCAGTATGCCCTCATAATCCTGCGTGAACAGAATGTTATTGCCTCCGCCGATCACCATCCACGGCATCCCCGCGGGAATCTGCTCGAAAAGCGCAGGAAGCTCCTCTGCCGTAGCGAAAGTCGCCCAATGACGCGCTTCGACCTCAACGCCGAAGCTGTTTTTCGATTTCAGGGGAAGGTTATGCTCTATTGTACTCATCGTTATGCTTTATCTTCTCTATCTTCTAAGCACACCGTGCTATTTTATGGGCAAGCAACAATTCAGTATATACCGTGACGGAAGGGTCAATAACGCTTTCCGGTCACTGGAATACACATTGCACGTAGAAGCGGTGTGGAAACTCTACAAAATTACGATAAAAATCAGATTCCCAAAATTTCCCGCTCCCGACGTTTCGCCTTTCCCGACACTCCGAATGCGCAACGCCTTGCATCACACCCATTGGGGTCGGAATGGCGTGTATCACACAAAAGCGTCGTTCGTAGTTACGAACGACGCTTTTACTCGTTTAGAGACTCACTGGTCGCTTAGAGCAACTTCTCGATTTTGGCTTGCAGTGCCTCCTTCGAGCAGGCGCCCACTTGGCGATCCATCACCTCTCCGCCTTTGATAAAGAGAATCGTCGGAATGTTCCGGATCGAGTACTTCACCGCCACAGCGTTGTTCTCGTCCACATCACATTTACCGATCGTCACCCGTCCCTCATACGCTGTGGCGAGTTCCTCGACCACAGGCCCAATCGAACGACAGGGGCCACACCATTCGGCCCAAAAATCAATGACCAGCGGCTGCTCCGCTTGCAACAGCGACTCTAAATTGTCTGTACTAATCGTTAGTGCCATAAGTTATTATGAATTAAGCACATCGTGCTATATTAAATTTTCAAATTCTCCATCGCCACGCCCCCGTCACAGGGTCGATGGTTTTACAAAGATGACAAATCTCTCTCAATAAAACCACCCTAAAGTTCGGAAAAAGATCAACAATCTTGTCAACAATCTTACCAAAGAGATCGAAGGCAATCGCTTAGAAACCTCCGTCTCTTCTTCCAAATCCTCTCTTCCAAGAGGGGGAGACACTCCTGTCTGATTCGCTCCGCAAGACCGCCGCGTCGCGGACTACATCAAGGTGTATCGCAGCGCGTAGTCATCCAAAAAGCGAACCATCGCGGCCGTCATCTCCACCTTGACGCTTCGGGAGTAGAGGTTGACCGCCACATCGGCTGCCGGATCATAGACCTTGACCCGAAACAACACCTTCCCCTTGTTTTCGTGCGTAATGCTTCGTATCCGTGCGATAAAGGCCTCGGTCAGGTCTCCCAACGGCACCCACACGGTAATCTCCTTCATCAGGGTCTCCTGAGCCTCGGAGAGCATCATGATGGAGGTGATCCGTGTCTCCAGCTCATTGGGATTATAGATGCGCGGAGTCACCTTGCCTCGCAAAAACAGATAGTAACCCTCGAACAGATAACGTCGAAATTTCTCGTAATCCTTCGAGAAGAGGACAAAATCATGCGAGCCGTTGTAGTCCTCCACCGTAAAACGACCGTAGGGCTTTCCCGTCTTGGTGGTCAGATGTTGCACTGCCGTCACCATGCCGGCCGCCATAAACTCCCGACCGTTGAGCAGCGCCAAATCGGCCAACTCGCCCATGGTCGTATTGCAATAGTGACGAATGATGACCGAGAAGTCATCCAGCGGATGCGAGGAGAGGTAGATTCCCACCACCTCACGCTCTCGATTCAGGGTCTCTAACTTCGTCCAGGGGGTGTGTTCCGGAGGT
>JAQUZZ010000100.1 GCA_028691095.1 Alistipes sp.
ACTCCTCGCGACGCTGCTTGGGGCCGCAAATCATATCCTCCACCGTGTAGACGTGGGTAATCATCGGTGGAATATCCGCCGGTGAGGCAACCGAGAGAATCAGTTGTACGTTGGATTCGCGGGCCAGGGTCGTAAAGAGGTCGACCAGCGTGCGACGTGCAGCGACGTCGAGTCCGATGAAGGGACTCTCCAATACCAATACTTGGGGTGCGGAGAGCAACATACGTGCAACCTGAAAACGTCGCAACTCCCCACTGGAGAGCAGAATGATCTGTTTGTGCAGCAGCTTGCGAATCTGGAGTTGGTCGAACAGGAACTCCCGTTGTGCGGGATCGCACGCCACGGAGTCGAAAAATTCGGACACTTGCGGGGCTTGATCTCGATCGGCCGAGTTCCAACGTTGTTGGTAGTAATAGGATCCATCGGCACTGCCGTAGGCATCGCGGAAGGTGATATAGCGGATCTGGTCGGAGGCGTGAGCCTGAGGGTCGGCAAAGTGAAACTCCAACTCCCCTTGCTGAAGATACCGCTGCCCGATCAGGGTTTCGATCAGGGTGGTTTTACCGCTGCCGTTCAGACCCATCAGCGCGATCTGTTCCCCCGGTTCGAGGGTGAAGTTGATGGGAGCCTGCATGCGCCGACTCGGATCACGGACAATGCCGTTGTGAAGCGTGATAATTGCAGATTGAGACATGACTTGAGTTTAAGGGATGAACCCCCATTTATTTAAGTGTAAAAGTATTTACGGTATATTATTGATATACATCAAATAGTACGCTGTGCTTAAAAGGGACGTTTGTGCTTACCGAATCCCTGAATCGCACGTTAAAGGTCTTTTTGCAAAAGCCTTATCTTTCTTCGATAACCCCCTCCCAACCTCCCCCACACCGTTGGGGGAGGAGCGGGTCAGCGGTGTTTCACGAGGTTCATGGATGCGAAACCTACATGATTTAAAAGGAACGATGGTGCTTACCTACTCCGTGAAACGTTTTTTTGGGCAAGAGCCTTATTTTTCTTTGCTTCCTTATACCGTGGAGGGGCGGAGCTCTTCCATGGTGCTATGTTGTGCGGTGAAGCGAAAATCGGTGAAGCGGCAGCCCCGAAAATGGTCGAGGATGGAACCCTGTTGCACGGGGTTCGCGGCAAAGAGCGCCGTGGAGAGCACTTCGCATTCGAGCGGGTCGGGGCTACATACCGAGACCACCCGATCGAGGGTCAGGGGTGTGGCACTCTCCGAGGAGCGAATGTGTCCTCGATTGCGCGGGGTGTTGCCCGAGGAGGAGAGTCCGCTGTCGCGCAGGGCAAAGGTTCCCATCTGCACTCCGCGCTGCAACGGGTGCTCGACGCCCACCTGCCAACAATCGCCGGCGGGGTGGTGGCCGATTCCGTAGATGGAGCTATTCCCGAAGCTGACCAGAGCGGCCGAGACCCCGACGCGCTGCAATCGCTGTTTGATCTGTGCAAGCGCGTACCCCTTGGCGTATCCTCCAAAGTCGAAGCAGACTTCGGGGCGTAGTTTGATGATGGCCTCCCGAGCGCGATCGACGGTGTAGTATGACTCGGACGCGCAAAATCCAGGGGTCTGAATGGCAATATCGAAAGCCCCTTGGGTGGCACAACGATAACGATCGGCATCCTCAAAGAGGGTCAGCAGCTCCGGCGAAGCCCCATAGACCGAATAGGCCTCCGGTTGATTGATCTGGGAGACTGGACTCTCCGCATCGAAGCGATTGAGCAGTCGTTCTATCCGAAGGGTCTCGGTAGCAATCTCTTGACTCAGTGCCGTGGCTTCGGTTTCGGATTGGCCCAATAACAGAAGATCGAGACGACTGTGCATCGCCTCGAACCATCCGTAAAACAGAGCCTTCCCCGTGGGGGTAAGTCGAAAAGTATGAGAAATAGGAATCACGGCTATCGGCTTAGGCGTTCTCTCCCTTGTTGCGTTTGCCGCAACACCCTCCTCGCAGGAGCAGGTGTCCTACATAGCGAAACGGAAGCAGGAGCAGATAGAAGAGAAGGGAGAGCGGAAGCAGAACGTACCACAGGGTGTAGAGTTCGCTCCATGCCGTGTGATGCAGGGCGATGCCGTAGGCGTTCCATCCGCAGAGTATGACGAAACATCCGATCCAGATCCACAATTCGCGGCGCAGATGGCGGGTTTTGATAACAATATCTTTCATGATTCGAGCAGTTTGTGGATTACAGGTAGTCGATGCGATACTCCTCCGGGAACGGAAGTTCGCGATTCTCCTCGATGGATTGTTGTCCCAGAAGAGCCAATATGGTGGCGTAGTATCCCTCCTCGGCAATCATAGGAGGTTGCTTGCCCGATAGCACGGCTTCGACGAAGGCATCCACCGTAAAGCCGGTGCCGTCCAGAAAATCCCGCTTTGCCCCTAAAATGTAGGCTCCGTGATTCTGACGCGCCACCTCCGGATCCCAACTGGGCCCAGCGAAGGAGACGGAGCTGAACACATCCTTCTCGATGTTGTTGAGAATTTGCAGAAAACCCGGCATGGGGGGCGTCTGCTCGAAGTAATATTTTCCTTTTTCGGGTTCCACCGTGCCCAGATTTCCCATGATCTGCTCCTCCAGACCGTAGAACTGATTGGAGATGATGGAGTCGAAGGTCATGCGTCGACCATCCTCATAAGTATAGGTAACCCCTACATTGTCCTCCACTTCGCGGCCGTCTTTCCAATGGACGATGGCTCCCTGTCCGTAGATCTTGGTCGGAAGTTTGCGCCAGATCCAAGTTCCCATCTGGATCTGATGACATCCCAACTCGGTCATCAACCCGCAGGAGTACTCCTTGTAGAGTCGCCAATTGATCTGACGCTCCAGGTCGGGGGAGGGGAGAGGACGTCGCCAGTCGTTGTTACGGTTCCAGAAGGTTTTGATGCCGTCGATCTCACCGAACATACCCGAACGAATCATCTCCATGGCCTTGATGTAGACCGGATCGAAGAGCCGTTGCTGATCAATAAACAAAATTTGTCCGGTGCGTTTGTGGGTGTCGTACACCGCACGGGTGTCCTCCAAGGTGCGGGCTACGGATTTTTCGCAGAAGACCTGCTTACCGGCCTCCATTGCGGCCACGGCAATCTCCCGATGGGTGTGCAGAGGCGTGGCGATGACCACGGCGTCCACCGAAGGATCGTCCAGCACTTGGCGGTAATCTTTGCAGGTTTTGGCTGCGGGAGCCATCTTGAGGGCTGCATCCAAACTCGGTTGGTAGGTGTCGCAGAGCCACACGACGTCGGCTTTGGGGTTCATCATCAGAAAGCCCAACAGATACTGGCCTCGGGAACCGGGGCCGATGACGCCGATGCGAGCGGGTTTCTCGCCCGCCGTCTCTTTCTGGTGCTGCTCGGTGCAACCGGCCAACCAAGGGAAGGAGCTCAGGAGCGTGGCCGTTCCGGCCGTGAAGCCCAACTCCTTGAGAAAGTCGCGCCGATTGATTTTCTTATTTTGATTCATAAAGATAAAGAAGAGATAAAGGAGGTCAACGTTTTCAATGTGCAACAATGCGACCCGACGAGAGGAGCGTGAATCACAACGCGTGACAATGCAAAGATAGCGGTTTTTCGCCACTTCGTCCGTGAAATGCCACTAAAAGACGCTTCCTGTACCGCCGAGGGAGGTGGTAGGGGGACTAAACCGAAGCCTGTTCTGCCTCTTGCTGGTAAAAAGGACCCGCTTCCTCTTCCGTTGCCTCCAGAAGAAAAGTGACGGGCCTGAATCCGTCATTACACGTTACGACCGCAATGCCGTCGCGGTTGGTCCATAGATCGCCATAAAATCGACGAACCCCACAAGAGAGCCCAAAGACGTATTGATTCATCGTGCGCCATGCGCAATCGCACAGCCCTTTCGGACAGGTATTGGTGGCAAAAAACACTTGACCCGGTCTTAATTTTTCACAGGGCTTCATGTTGGGATTTCCATACTGAGCCACCAAGTTCTCTCGAATAGAAGTCTCTAATACGGTGATTTTTACGATTTTCATGGTCTTCTGTAATACTCCCGTTATTGGATCTTCCGAATCTTGACGTTCTTGAAGTAGACGGCATCTCCGTGATCCTGCAACAGAATGTGTCCGCTCTTCAGATTGCCGAAGTTGGGCCAATCGCGGTATTTGCTGTATGCCACCAGGGCGTTCCACGCTTGGTTGTTGCGTTCGTACTCCAGGATCTTGACCCCATTGAGCCAATGCTCGACATGATTGCCCTGGACGATGATCCGGGCGGTATTGAACACGCCGGGGTGGAACGGTTTATCCTCCGGAGCCGGAATCAGGTCGTACAACGATCCCAATTTCCGATTCCCTTTGACGCCTAATTTGGCATCGGGGTGACGCAGGTCATCCAAAATCTGAAATTCGCAACCGATGGCCGATCCCTCTCCTTTGTTTAATTCGGGGTCTACGAAGTATTTGATCCCGCTGTTGGCTCCTTCGGTTAGCATGAAGTCGACGCACAGTTCAAAGTTCTCGTATTTGGTCGTGGTGATGATGTCGCCGCCATTTGCCGATTCCCGTCCGTCGGATTTCAGCACGCGCAACGTCTGATCCTTGATCTCCCAGCCGGCGTGCGGAAAGTCGGTCTGCTTGGCGCCACGCCACCCTTCGGTGCTCTTACCATCCCAGAGGAGGATCCACCCCTCGGCACGCTCACGATCTGAGAGGAAGTTGTCGATGCAGTTGACCTGTTTCTGTGCACAACACTCAGGCATCACTTCGCTTTGCAGATCCTCCGTGCAGATCCGGATGTTTTTCCATCGTACGGTTTTTCCCTCCAAGGCCTTCTGATCGCCAATGGAGTGAACTTGCAGGGCAATGAATCCTTCGCGGTCGGCCTCGTCCAGCAGGTCGGCAATCGGAATGCCGTTGATCCATGTGCGGAGTCGGGAGCCGAGTGCTTCAATGCGCACTTTGTTCCACTCGCCCGATCGGAAGGCGTCGGCAACCCGAGGGTTCTGAGAGGCGGGGTAGAGCCATCCGCGACGCGCCTCGTCATAAATACATCCGCTGGTGCGCGATGCGGGGTCGATTTCGTATTGATACCCATAAACCCGACCCTCGGCATAATCTTTCGAGGCGTGGCTTCGGAATTGAATGCCGGAGTTGAGGGCGTCGTCCACCTTGAAACTCATCTCCAGAATGAAATCACCGTACACCTTTTCGGTGCAGAGGAAGGTGTTGGGGGTGTTCGTGCGGCTGACCCCGACGATCGCGCCCTCTTCGACACGAAATTCGGCGTTCCCGTTGAGTGTTTTCCAGCCTTTGAGGTTTTTCCCGTTGAAAAGGGGCGTCCAACTGTTCTGTCCGAAGCAGGTGAGCGTAAAGAGGCAGGTCAGAAGTGTGAGCAAGTAACGTTTCATAAAGTATTAGGTATGAGTTGAAGTTAGTCGTTGCATCATTCTGAGAGAATGACGAAGTCTTTTCTTCCATCCCGTGTACGAGCACGGGAAGAAGAGTTACAAAGATAAAAAATATTTTAAGAAAAAAAACGGATCGAAGGGTGTGAATCGTGTGATAAAATGAAAAATAAGTACTAAATTACTGTTTGTAAGTGTATTGAGATAGGTGAACTTACCGGTCTCTCTATTCGGAATAAGAGAGGCCGAAGGAAAATTAGGATTTGACCCTGTAACTTTTATTCGGGGAGATCGTTTAGAGTCTGTTTAAAAATATTTGGTTTACAATACTGATCATCAGTTGTTTAATTGGATTTAATTTTGTATCTTTATGTTTACCAATACATTAAGAGTCTGTTTAAAAATATCATTTATAACCATTTTAGCATCAGTGAAATAAAAGCCAAGTATATCATATTTTCCGAACACACCACCTTTCGTTCATAATCCTTTGCTAATCTTCGGAAGTCAT
>JAQUZZ010000101.1 GCA_028691095.1 Alistipes sp.
GGAGCGATGCGGAGCGTGCGGCGCTCGACGGCCGTGAGTTGGTGAATCAGGGTCATCATTTGGTGATCGAGATCTGGAACTTGGTCTTCATGCAGTTCAATCGGAAGGCCAGCGGAGAGTTAGAGTTGCTGCCTGCACGTCACGTCGACACCGGAATGGGTTTCGAGCGGTTGTGCATGGTCTTGCAGGGCAAGCAGAGCAATTACGACACCGACGTCTTCCAGCCCACCATTATGCGAATTGCACAGATGGCCGGAAAGAGCTATGGCGTAGAGCCCAAAGCCGATATTGCGATGCGTGTGATTGCCGATCACCTGCGCGCCATCTCCTTCTCGATTGCCGACGGACAGCTGCCCTCGAATGTCAAGGCGGGGTATGTGATTCGTCGTATTTTGCGTCGTGCGGTACGTTATGGATATACCTACTTGGGCTTCAATGAGCCTTTCCTGTGCCGTTTGGTTGACGGACTGGTGCGTCAGATGGGAGCACAGTTCCCCGAATTGATTGCACAGCAGGAGTTGATTACCAAGGTGATTACCGAGGAGGAGAACGCCTTCCTCAAGACGCTGGCCACCGGCATCACGCTGCTGGAGAGTGTCATGAATAAGGCCAAGGCGGCCGGCCGTACCGAAATCAGTGGCAGCGAGGCCTTCTTGCTCTACGACACCTACGGGTTCCCGATCGACCTGACGGAACTGATCGCCTCGGAGAACCAGATGAAGGTGGACGACCAAGCTTTTGCGGCTGAACTGCAACAACAGAAGGAGCGGTCGCGGAATGCGGCAGCCGTCGATACGGATGATTGGGTGGAATTGCTGCCCATCGAGCAGTGTCAGTTTGTCGGATACGACCAGTTGTCGTGTGATGTGCGCATCTCGCGGTACCGTCGGGTGAAGACGAAAAATAAGACTTACTATCAATTGGTTTTCGATCAGACCCCCTTCTATGGCAATTCGGGAGGACAGACGGGCGACCGTGGGTTCATCGAGAACGACGAACAGCGGATTGCGGTGACCGACACCCAGAAGGAGAACGGATTGATTATGCAGATCGTCGATCAATTACCGGAGAATCTTTCGGGAAGTTTCCGTGCCGAGGTCGACGGGGCATTGCGTGCGGCCAGTGCCGGGAATCACACCGCGACGCACCTCCTGCATAAAGCTTTGCGGCAGGTACTGGGAACACACGTCGAGCAGAAGGGATCTTTGGTTTGTCCGGAGTACCTGCGTTTTGACTTCTCGCATTTCCAGAAAGTAACCCCCGAACAAATCCGTGAGGTCGAGCGATTGGTCAATGCCGACATTCGAGCCGACGAGCCGTTGGACGAGCGTCGGGAGTGCCCCATTGAGCAGGCACAGAAGTTGGGCGCAATGATGCTCTTCGGCGAGAAATACGGAGATCACGTGCGGGTTGTACGCTACGGCTCCTCCATCGAGTTGTGCGGAGGAACTCATGTGGCGCGTACCGGAAACATCGGGGCTTTCAAGATTCTCTCGGAGAGTGCCACCTCGGCCGGTGTACGCCGTATTGAGGCGGTGACCGGAGAGAAGGTGATGGACTTCACGCATCATCTCGAAGATATGTTGCTACAAATACAGCAATACCTGAATACCCCCTCGATTGCTCAGGGAATTAAAAAGTTGATCGAAGAGAATGCTGATCTGAACAAACAGATGGAGGAGCATCGCAAGGATCGAATCCTGCAGTTGATCTCCTCGATTGCTCCGACCCTCAGTGAGGAGGAGGGTATCACCCTCTTTGCCCGTCAGGTGAATCTGCTGCCTGAGGTCATCAAAGGCGTGGCTTTCGGACTGAAACAACAGTTCCCGACCTTGGTCTTTGTCATTGGCTCGGTAGTTGGAGAGAAGGCAACGTTGACCCTAATGTTGGGCGATCAACTGGTTGAGCAGGGCGTCAATGCCTCGCAGATTGTGCGTGAAGCAGCCAAAGAGATTCAAGGTGGCGGCGGCGGACAACCCTTCTTTGCAACGGCCGGAGGCAAGAACCCCGCAGGCATCGAAGCGGCTATTGCCAAGGCGATCGAATTGGTGAAGGTGAAAATTGCAAATAAATAAAGTCAAGAAAAATGGCAAACAAAGTATTATTGATGATCCTCGATGGCTGGGGCAAAGGGGATCACGGTCACGATGATGTGGTTTACTCCGCTCATCCCGAATATATCAACCGTTTGGAAACGGAATACCCCCATGCTCAACTGCTCACCGATGGCGAAAATGTCGGTCTTCCGGAGGGGCAGATGGGAAACTCGGAGGTGGGACACCTCAATATCGGAGCCGGACGCGTGGTCTATCAAGATCTGGTGAAGATCAACCGGGCGTGTCGCGATAACTCGATTTTGCAGAACCCGGAGATTGTCAAGGCCTTCACCTATGCCAAGGAGAAGGGCGTGCAGGTTCACTTTATGGGTTTGGTGTCGGACGGTGGGGTACACAGCTCGCTGGATCACCTGTTCAAGTTGTGCGACATTGCACAGAACTACGGCATTGCCAAGAGTTTCGTACACTGCTTTATGGATGGTCGGGATACCGATCCGCGTAGCGGCAAGGGTTTTGTGGAGAGCTTGGCGCACCATCTTCAGGGCACGAACGGCAAGATTGCGTCGATCATTGGTCGTTACTATGCCATGGATCGCGACAAACGTTGGGAACGCGTGAAAGAGGCATACGACCTCTTGGTGAACGGACAGGGGGAGAAGGCAACCGATCCCGTGGCTGCCGTGCAACGCTCCTATGACGAGGGTGTGACCGACGAGTTTATCAAACCGATTGTCTGTGTGGATCCCTCTGGCAAGCCGCTGGGGACGATTCAGGCAGGTGATATGGTTATCTTCTTCAACTACCGAAACGACCGTGCCAAGGAGTTGACCGTGGTGTTGACCCAAGAGGATATGCCTCAGATGGGGATGAAAACCCTTCCGCTCTACTATTGCTGCATGACGCCCTATGATGCCAAATTCCAGGGACTTCACATCCTCTTCGATAAGGAGAATGTGAAAAATACGATTGGCGAATATGTTTCGTCTTTGGGTTTGAAGCAGTTGCGTATTGCCGAAACTGAAAAATATGCGCACGTCACCTTCTTCCTCAATGGAGGGCGCGAGGAGAGCTTTAGCAACGAAGAGCGCATCTTGATTCCTTCGCCCAAGGTGGCAACCTATGATCTGCAACCTGAGATGAGTGCCTTTTTGGTGCGCGATGCGTTGGTTGCGGAGCTGAAACAACAGAAATTCAACTTCATCTGCCTGAACTTCGCCAATGGCGACATGGTGGGTCACACCGGCATCTATGAGGCGATTGTCAAGGCAGTGAAGGCCGTTGACGCCTGTGTGCACGATGTAGTGGAGACCGCCAAGGCCAACGGCTATGAGGTGGTGATTATTGCCGACCACGGCAATGCCGACCATGCCGAGAATGCGGATGGCACCCCGAATACGGCGCACTCGTTGAATCCGGTGCCCATCATTGTGGTTTCAAATCGGGTCAAAGGGGTACACAACGGCGTGTTGGCCGATGTTGCTCCTACGGTGCTCAAATTAATGGGTGTCGCTCAACCCGAAGAGATGACGGGCAAGGTGTTGGTCGATTTGTAGTCGACCCGTCGAGGAGGCCGACCGAAGGGTCAAACCCTCAAATTACGGAGTCTAAAAAAGGCTCTCGAATCTTTTTGCGAAAGATTTGAGAGCCTTTTTGTTTTCGATGCAAGAAATTGAGCCGAATTCCAAGGGTTTCGGAAATTTTTTGATAAATTTGTATATTCGATCGGATTCGTACGGAGTTCTTTACCGTAGTATCGAGGAGGTGAGGGAGTGGGTGCGAGTCATTCGGAGCGTGAAAATTCTAACCAAGAAATAAAAGCAATGCAAGACAAATCGACCTACTATCAACCTGAAATAGAGACCATGCCCCGCGCAGAACTTGAGAAGCTTCAGGTTCAACGCCTTCAAGAGTCCATCCGCAGCGCCCTGAAATCGCCCTTCTACGGCAAACTGTATCGCGAGGCGGGAATCACACCCGAGAGTGTGCAGTCGCTCTCGGATCTGCGGAAACTCCCCTTTACCACCAAAAACGACCTTCGCAACAACTATCCTTTCGGCTTGGTGGCCGAGGATATGCGTCATAAAATCGTGCGCTTGCACTCGTCGAGCGGTACGACCGGCAATCCGACCGTCATCTGCCACTCCCAACACGACTTGGATCGTTGGGCCATGCGTATCGCCCGCTGTCTCTATATGGTAGGGGTGCGCAATACCGATGTATTTCAGAATAGTTCGGGCTACGGAATGTTCACCGGAGGACTCGGCTTCCAGTACGGTGCCGAGCGACTGGGATGCCTCACGGTGCCCGCAGCGGCCGGTAACACCCTGCGACAAATCAAGTTCATCACCGATTTCGGCACTTCGGTGCTCCATGCTATTCCCAGCTATGCCACCCGTCTGTATGAGGTATTCCAAGAGTTGCATATCGACCTCGAAAAGGAGACCCAGTTGCGCACCTTGGTGATCGGAGCCGAACCCCACACCGAGGAGCAACGTCGCCGCATCGAGCAGATGCTGCACGTCAAGGCATACAATAGCTTCGGAATGTCGGAGATGAGCGGCCCGGGGGTAGCATTTGAGTGCCCGGAGCAGAATGGACTGCATCTGTGGGAGGATTGCTACATCATGGAGATTGTCGATCCTGAGACCTTGGAGCCGGTTCCCGATGGTCAGATCGGAGAGTTGGTACTCACGACGCTGGATCGCGATGCCATGCCGTTGATCCGTTACCGTTCGCGCGATTTGACCCGCATCATTCCGGGCACGTGTCCCTGCGGACGTACCCACCGTCGGATCGACCGCATCAAGGGACGTAGCGACGATATGTTCATCGTGAAGGGGGTCAACATCTTCCCGATGCAGATCGAGAAGATCCTGATGCAATTCAAGGAGTTAGGTTCCAACTACCTCATCACACTCTCCGATCGGGAGGGAGCCAACGAGGAGATCTTGGTGGAGGTAGAGCTGAGCGATCTGTTTACCGACGATTACAGCCAGTTGCAGCGACTCGCCAAGGAGATTACTCGTCGTATGAAGGATGAGATCCTGATTACCCCCAAAATCAAACTCATGGACAAAGGCTCCATTCCGCAAGGAGAGGGCAAGGCCGTTCGAGTCAAAGACCTTCGTCAAAAGTAAGAGACTGAACGGTGGGCGCGAAGCCAGAGAGGGGAGAGAGGAGCTCGGAGCGGGGATAACGCCCTGCGGTTGTGCGGGAAATCCCGTGTCCGACGAGTGTCCCATCCAACGACACCTTACAATATATAACGCTTAAGCATAAAACGACTTGCCATGGAAACGATCAAACAGCTCTCTGTTTTTTTAGAAAATAAATTTGGGCGGCTCAATGAAATTTTGGCCATCTTAGGAGCCGCCGACATTCGCATCATTGCGGCCACCGTAGCCGACACCTCGGAGTATGGCATCCTGCGGATGATTACCTCCGACACCGCGCGTGCGGTGCAGGTGTTGCGTGAGGCGCACGTCAGTGCCAACATCAGTGAGGTGATTGCCGTGGCTTGCGGCTCTCAAGCCAGTGACTTTGCGCACAATTTGAGTCTGCTATCCAAAGACGCGGTCAGCATCGAGTATATGTACAGTTTTGCGTGCCATCATCGCGCCGTACTGGTGCTGCGCACCCACGACCAAGAGCTGGCACTCAAGACCATTGAGAAATACGGCATCGAGAAGCTGTCGAATGCAGATTTAGAGTCTGTTTAAAAATATTTGGTTTACAATACTGATCATCAGTTGTTTAATTGGATTTAATTTTGTATCTTTATGTTTACCAATACATTAAGATATTGAAAAACTTTCCGACCAACCTCAC
>JAQUZZ010000102.1 GCA_028691095.1 Alistipes sp.
TCCACCACAGGCTGAGGGGAGGAAGACGCCGTTGTTTCCCAAGGTCGACAGCAGGGAGCTGCCGGGTTCGACGGTGAGTACCTTCTCGCCGTCATTGATGTCGACCGTCACCTCTCCCGAGGGGGTCAGTTTGGCTTTGGCATAGAGGAGTAAGGCCACCAAGATGAGCGTTACCACCAGAAATGCCACAATAGCTATGATAATTGATAATCCCATTTCTCTTTTCCAAGTTTAAGCACTCTCGTGCTATGGTTTGCATTATTGGTTGCAGGGCTGTGGGAGGGTTGCGCATGAAGCCGCAAAGCCCCTCTCCTGCATTCGGGGTAACTTACAACTGAATGCCCATGAAGGTCATAAAGGCGATCCCCATCAGACCTGTCAGAATGAAGGTAATCCCCACACCCTTGAGCGGAGCCGGTACGTTGGAGTAGGTGATCTTCTCACGAATAGCAGCCAACAGAATGATGGCCAACCACCAACCGATACCCGATCCGGCTGCGAAGGCCGTGGCCTCACCCGCCGAAGCGTAAGCGCGCTCCTGCATGAAGAGCGAACCGCCCATGATGGCACAGTTGACGGCAATCAGCGGCAGGAAGATGCCCAATTGGTTGTAGAGTGCTGGAGCAAACTTCTCGACGACCATCTCGACCAACTGCACGAAGGAAGCAATGACGGCAATAAAGAGAATGAAGCTCAAAAAGCTCAGATCCACCTCCTGTGCGCCCCCTACACCGTAGGCAGGATTGATCCATCCTAAGGCTCCGGGAGAGAGAATGTACTCATTGAGCAGGTAGTTCAACGGGACGGTGGTCACCATGACGAAAGTCACGGCCGCACCCAGCCCCATGGCGGTTTTGACACTCTTGCTTACGGCGATGAAGGAACACATCCCGAAGAAGAAGGCAAACACCATGTTGTCTATGAAGATAGACTTTATGAAGATACTGATAATGTTTTCCATACTTTACGTGCGGTTTACTTATTTCTCGATGAGGTTTTTGTTCCGGCTACGCTGGATCCAGATAATAAGACCCACACAAATCAAAGCCATCGGAGGCAGAATCATCAACCCATTGTTGACATATCCCACGTGGTAGAGTCCCAACTTCTCAAGGACAGGATAGCCCCACAGCGTGCCGGCTCCCAGCAATTCGCGGAAGAAGCCGAGGATAATCAGGATGATGCCGTAGCCCACCCCGTTGCCGATGCCGTCCAAAAAGGAGGGCCAAGGTTTGTTACCCAGCGCAAAGGCTTCGATGCGTCCCATGATGATGCAGTTGGTGATGATCAGACCGACAAAAACCGAGAGTTGTTTGCTCACGTCATAGACGTAAGCCTTCAGCACTTGATCGACCAAGATCACCAGCGCGGCGATGACGACCAACTGTACGATAATTCGGATACGCGAAGGGATTCCATTGCGTATCAGGGAGATAATCAGACTGGCAAAGGCGGTAACCACGGTAACCGAGAGGGCCATAACAAAGGCCGGCTTCAGTTTGGCCGTGACGGCCAGTGCCGAGCAGATACCCAGAATCTGCACCGTGATGGGATTGTTGACCCCAAACGGTGAGGTGAGCAGCTTCATATTTTTAGCCGAAAACATTGGCTCTTTTTCTTGTGTACTCATGATGACGGAGGATTACGGGTTAACTTGGGTAGCAGTCGTATCGGTCGCTGCATGCTCAGCAGGAGCCGTGGGTGCGGCCGAAGCGGATTGAGATAATTGTTTGCGGATGAACGCATCGTAGTTGCTCAGACACTCCTTGAGCATCGACTCGACTCCGCGACTGGTGAGCGTGCCACCCGAAACGGCATCGACCGCATAGGGATCGTCGTCAGCGGCTCCACCCTTCTGAAGCGCAATGGAGACAACGGCGCCATCCCGCAGGATCTGCTTTCCTTTGAACTGGGCTTGGAACGTTGCCGTTGAGATCTCAGCTCCCAATCCGGGCGTTTCGCTCTTGTGATCGAAGACCACACCCAATACCGTGTCCCAGTTGTCGGCCAGGGCCACATAGCCCCAAACCGGACCCCAAAGTCCTGCACCGTAGACGGGAATCACATAGCTGACCACACCGGCATCGTTGCGGCTCACAAAGACGGGCAACTGACGTTCGGCTTCGGGTTTGTCGTACTCTGCTTTGAGGTTGGTGAGCAGGGTAAAGGCATCCACACCTTCGATCTTGTCACCGGAAGGATTGATGACGAAGCTCTCGACGATGTATTTCTGATACATCTCGGTGATGTAGGCGGCTTTGTTGGGAACCTTGTCGGCCTCCCCGCCCTCTCCGATGGAACGCAGAATATCGCTCATCTTCTCGATGCGAACGTTGGCACTCTGAATGGGTTTGAGTGAAAGCGCCGCAAAGGAGAGAACTGCTGCTACGATCACCACCATGATCGCAGCGTAGGTTATAATGTAGGTATTACTGTTCTTATTCATACTCCTTTATAAAACTAAGCACATCGTGCGATTGATTTTTGTCGTATCTCCCTTCAAAAGAGGCTTCTGCGGGGAGCATACGCATGGAATGGCGGTACTTATTGAGCAACTTTCACTCGACGCGCACGGCGGTTCATGTTGGCTTGTACCACATAGTAGTCGATCAGCGGAGCCACAGCATTCATAAAGAGAATGGAGAGCATCATGCCTTCGGGATAGCCCGGGTTGATCACACGGATCAAGACGGCCAAACTGCCGATCAAAAAGCCGTAGATCCACTTTCCGGTATTGGTCTGACTGCCCGTTACGGGATCTGTGGCCATGAAGACCGCTCCGAAAGCGAAACCACCCATCAACAGATGATAGTATGCCGGAATCTCCATGTAGGCATTGGCACCGATCAGGTTGAAGAGCAATCCCATGAGGTATCCTCCGGCAAAGACGCTCAGCATGACGCGCCAGCTGGCGATGCCTGTCCACAGCAGAATGGCAGCCCCGATGAGGATGGCCAGCGTGGAGGTTTCACCGATGCAACCCGGAATGGTTCCGATGAACCAATCCCACGGGCCGCCCATTGTCCAGTGAATCTCCGAATGGGTCAGTGCAGCCGAAGCAGCATCCGATAGCGGGGTAGCTCCGGAGAAGCCATCGACAATGCCTTCGCCCTTGGTGAGTCCGGCGATCCAGATCTTCTCACCGGAGATGTAGGGGGTGTAGGCGAAGAAGATGAAGGCGCGAGCCAGCAGTGCGGGGTTGAACACGTTCATTCCCGTACCACCGAAAACCTCCTTACCGATAATCACAGCAAATGCCGTAGCCACAGCGACCATCCACAACGGAACGTCGACCGGCATAACCATCGGGATGAGCATTCCGCTCACCAAGAATCCTTCGTTCACCTCGTGATGACGGATCTGAGCTGAAATAAATTCGATGCCCAGTCCCACGACGTAGGAGACGATAATAATAGGTAGAACCTTCCAAAGCCCGAAGCCGAAGCATTGCATCAACGACGCATCGGCCATGCCCACCGCGCGGAAGTGTTGCAGTCCGGTGTTGTACATTCCGAAGAGCAGCGCCGGAAGCAGTGCCATGACAACGACGATCATCATCCTTTTCAGGTCGATGCAGTCGCGGACGTGGCATCCGGTGCGGGTCACGTGATTGGGCACGAAAAGGAAGGTTTCGAAGGCATCGAAAGAGGAGTGCAATTTCTCGAATTTGCCCCCTTTCTCGAAGTTCGGTTTGATTTTATCTACAAAGTGTCTTAATCCTTTCATTTCTCGTTGCGGTTAGTTAAGCTCTTTAATCATAAGGTCGATTCCCTGACGGATGATGGATTGCATCTCGGTTTTGGAGGGATCGACAAACTCACACAGGGCCAAATCCTCTTCGATGACCTCATAGATTCCCAGTTGCTCCATCTTGTCGATGTCGCCGGCGAGAATCGCCTTGATCAGGTAGAGCGGATAGATGTCCATCGGGAGATATTTGTCATAGAGACCCGTCACCACATAGGCGCGAACACCGCCATTGAGATTGGTGTCGAGTCGGTAACGCTTGCCGGGCATCAACCACGAGAAGTAGCTGCGCGATACCGAGAATTTGTTGAGACGGGGCATTCCCCAGCCCAGAAACTCGTAACGGTCGCCTTCGGGGATGACGGTAATCTGATCGTTGTAGAACCCGAGGAAGCCCTCTTTTTGGTCTACCCTTTTACCGGTCAGCACGTTGCCGTTGATTACGCGAACCGTACCTCCGTCCGTCTGGGGGCGAAGGTCGGCCTGACGTACGATGCTGGAAATCGGGCATCCGGCCATAACGTTGAAGTAGTGAGGAACCTTGGTTTCCGATCCAGTGAGAGCAATGATCTTTTGCATCTCCACTCTCCCGTGCAGGAAGAGACGGCCGATGACGGCCACTTGTTGTACGTCCACCGTCCACACCGTTTCGCCTTTGGCAATCGGGCAGACGTGATGGATCTGCACCCCCACGTTGCCGGAGGGATGAGGCCCTTCAAACTGACGGATCTCGACGCCCTGAATCTGATTGAGAACGCCTTGGCTTCCCGCTTCGATCCCCAGATAGACTTTTCCTTCGGTCAGTTTGGCTAAGGCTGCGAACCCTGCGTTCAGACTCTCTGCCTCCTCGGCCAACACGAAGTTGAAATCGGGAGCCAAGGGCGCCGAATCGAATCCCGAAACAAAGATGGCCTTGGGAGCCTGCTCCGGATTGGCAATGATGCCGTAGGGACGTTGCAGGATCATCGGCCACAATCCCGCTTTGAGTAGTAGTTCGGTGACCTCGGAGGAGGTGGCTTTTGCGAGTGCCGGAACGTCGAAGGTTTCGTACACTTGTTCGGCCTCGGGCGTCACCACCACACTGAGAATCTTCCGCTTCTCGCCTCGGTTGATAGCCGAAACCTTTCCGCTCACCGGCGAAGTGAAGAGCACCTGCGGATGATACTTGTCATAGAAGAGCGGCGATCCGGCCTTCACCACATCATCCACCCGTACCAGCAACTTCGGCGTTACCCCCTTAAAATCATCGGGCGTCAGCGCGTAGGCGTGAACCAGTGGCAGTTGGGTCAGCTCTTTGCGAGCCTCTCCTTGCAACTTGATGTCGAGACCTTTCTTTAATTTTATGACTTGCGACATGTTAAGATGAATTATGAATTGAATTTGATGATTTGAATACAGGTTAGTAGTCGATGTTAAAACATTGAAGGTTAGCGTTATATACCACAAAATGGATCACGCAAAATAGCATTTCCCAATTTTGCGTTACAAATATAACACTAAATTTTAATATTGGAACGATTTGATTGACACTCCGAAAGAAATCTCCGATGCTTTAAGGCCGAACAGCGGAGGAAGCGGCCGAATTACAGGATGCGGGAGTCGCAGTGGGGCGTGTGGTGATCTCAGCAAAGCCGTGGCTGTAACGGCTCATGTAGCGACGCGTGCGTTGAAGGAATCGGTCGAAAGCCTCCTTTTGGGGAGCAGGGAGCAGGTCGCGCTCATAGGAGGGGATCACGCGATAGCAGCGACCCGAGCGTCGTGAGCTGTCGGGCAGAATTGCCGTCCAGTGAATCAGGTATTCGGGTTGAAAACAGGGCGCAGATTCACCCTCTTGGGTTAAGGTGATGCGTAGCGAGATGCCGCCATCGGTGCCGGGGAAGCGTTGGTTGGAGAGGAAGTTTCCCATGGAGAAGGCGGTGAGGTGGGTGATGCGTCCCGTGGTGTCGCACACGGTTTCGACCGACTGGACGACGTGCGGATGCGAACCGATGACCATCTCGACGCCCAAGCGGTGGCAGAGTGCAGCGAGTGCCCGTTGCTGGGTATTGGGACGCTGTTCATACTCATTGCCCCAGTGGAACAGGCAGATGATCTGTGAGGCTCCGGCTTTGCGTGCCGATTGAATGGAGTGTGCCAT
>JAQUZZ010000103.1 GCA_028691095.1 Alistipes sp.
AACAATCCGGCCGACAAGAAAAATCGCAGCTTGGTGCGTAAACATTATGCCCAGATGCGTCGGGACATGATGACTCAGGTCGATGGATTGTTCGAGAAGTTGAGCAACATCTGCAAGTAAGCATCGTTCCGCATTTCCTCGACGCTTTCTCGGAAAGAGGCACGCGAAGAGTTTCTCGAAAGAAGAGGGATCGGAAGAGAGGGTGAAGTTCTTTCGGAAGCCGAATCAGAGGCCTCGGAAGCAATCCAAATCCCGAAGATCAATCTTCTTGGGCGCAAGTAAGAATGTAGGGGCTTGTGTGCATAACGCGAAAGGATCGGATACAAATAAAAGATGGACGGTAGATCACTCTACCGTCCATCTTTTATGGTGCCTATATGCAAGCGGGGTTAGCAGTCGAAGGCTTTTTTGAGCTTCTCAACGGCGTCCAGTTTCTCCCAACCGAAGAATTCGATCTGTTTTTTGACCTCTTTTCCCTGCTCGAAGAGGGTGGCCTCCTCGGTGTAGGGACGATTGCCAAAGTGGCCGTAAGATGCGGTGGCCTCAAAGATCGGGTACTTCAGCCCAAACTGACGTACAATGGCGGCAGGGCGCAGGTCAAACAAGTCGTTGAGGCGTGCAGCGATCTCTCCGTCGGTGATGCCTTTGAGTTTGCAGGTTCCGGCAGTGTTGACATAGATGCTGAGCGGTTGTGCGATGCCGATGGCATAGGCAAGTTGCACCAAAGCCTCGTCGGCAATGCCGGCAGCTACTAAATTCTTGGCGATGTGCCGTGCGGCATAGGCTGCACTACGATCGACCTTGGAGCTATCTTTGCCGGAGAAGGCGCCTCCTCCGTGACCGCCGCGACCCCCATAGGTGTCAACGATGATTTTACGTCCGGTGAGTCCCGTGTCGCCGTGAGGGCCTCCGATGACGAATTTTCCGGTCGGATTGACATGCAGAATGTAGTGGTCGTCGATCAACTGAGCCAGACAGTCTCCTGCTCTTTCGAGGCGTGCCTTGGTGCGGGGGATCAGGATGTTGTGCACATCCTCCTTGATCTTGGCACACATGGCTTGCTCAGCGGCTTTCTCGCTGCCGGCTTGAGCCGCAGTGATGAACTCGTCGTGTTGCGTGGAGACGACGATGGTGTGTACGCGGAGCGGCTTGTTGTTGTCGTCGTACTCAATGGTTACTTGACTCTTGGCGTCGGGACGCAGGTAGGTCATCTCTTTGCCTTCGCGACGGATGACGGCCAACTCTTTGAGGATGACGTGAGAGAGGATCAGCGTTGCCGGCATCAACTCCTTGGTCTCGGAGCAGGCGTAGCCGAACATGATTCCTTGGTCGCCGGCGCCTTGCTCCTCTTCGGTTTCGCGAACGACACCCTGGTTGATGTCGGAAGATTGTTCGTGAATGGCCGAGAAGACGCCGCAGGAGTTGCCGTCGAACCGATAGTCGCTCTTGGTGTAGCCGATGCGGTTGATCACGCGACGCGCCACATCCTGAACGTCGACATAGGCGTCGGAGCGTACCTCACCTGCAACCACAACCATTCCGGTGGTGCAGAGGGTCTCGCAAGCTACTTTTGAATTGGGGTCGTGACGAAGAAATTCGTCCAAGATGGCATCGGAAATCTGATCCGATATTTTGTCAGGATGTCCCTCGGACACTGACTCAGAGGTGAATAAGAATCCCATTTTTAAAATTTTAAATGTGAAAGGTTTTAAAATGGGAAAAACTCAGCTGTTGTAAAAGGCAAAAAAGAGCAAATACTATTTTAGCATTTTTTTCCGTGGTTGCAAGCGGCCAAATCTTTCCACAATTCGTGATCATTGAATCGGTGCAAAGATAAAATCTTATTTTTGAATTTCCAATTTCGCTCCATAAGATTTGTTATCCGGCCTTCAATCTGCCTTTAAGCACAGTGTGTTACATACATCGGCATATACCGTGATCCAAAGGCTCAAACCTTCTTTTCGGTCATTTAGAAAGGATAACCCACCCCGAAGTTGAGGGTGGTGTTCTTGATCCGGAAGTTGTGAATCCATCGTTCGCCGACCACTTGATTGGGGTCATGCAGTTTGATACCCCAATCGACACGGAAGACGAAGAAGTTGAAGTCAAAGCGTACGCCCAATCCCGTGTTGAAGCCCAGTTGTTTGTAGAAACGGTCGATGCGAAAGAGCCCCTCGTAGTCGTAAGCGCCCTGATTCATAAACCAAATGTTGCCGACGTCGAAAAAGACCGCTCCATGCAGAATGCCCCACACCGGAAAGCGCGCTTCGAGATTGGTCTCCAATTTAAAGTTGCCCAACTGACTGGGGTAGATCATTCCCACGGGGAGTCGTTCATTTCCGGGCCCTAAGGTGCGAGCCAGCCAACCGCGCATGCTGTTGCTTCCGCCGCAATAGAAGAGCCGCTCAAAGGGAATGGAGCTTGCATTGCCATAGGCGTAGCCCCAGCCACCATAGAAACGGTAGACCAGTGAGGTTTTGGGCCCTAAAAGAAACTTCTTTGTCAGATTGACATCAATACGCAGGTATTGGGCATAACGGATTCCAAAGAGTTCGCGATAGTAAGTGTTATCCCATACCGAAAAGGAAACGGGAGCATTGAACAACCGACTGAGTCCGTCGATCAGGTTGCCGTTGAACTCGAAATTGGTGCGCAGGGTGAAGGTTCCGTCTCCTCCCAATCCCCGATGGTTGTTGTAGATGTAGGAGCCTGAGAGTCCGGCGATCAACTGCGATTCGTAACTGTGTTCGAGATAGGGATTCTCTAACTCGTTCAAGAAATCCTCGTTCACGTCTTTCATGTTGACAATGCTGATGTCAATGGGGCGGAGTACAAACGAACTGTTGCGTTTGTTGCTCCAACTGTATCCCCAGACGCCACTGCCTAAATTGCGATGGTAGTAGGGGCGTCGCTGTACGTTGTAGTTGAATTCCAGTTTGGTGCGTGGGTTGACAGCTCGATTGTATCGGTTGGAGTGCCATGGGGTCAGCAGGCGAGGGAACGAGAGCCCCGCTGTAAATCCCAATTCGTAGGAGTTGCGTTTCCCCTTGATCCGCATAAACTCATAGCCTCCGCGCACCTTCAGATCCAATTGCTCGACACCGCGAAAAATATTACGATTCTGATACCCTACCGTAGCGGTGATTCCGAAATAGTCGGAAGAGGTGGTTCCTTCCAACTCCAAGGAGTAGCTTTGTCGCAAACCAGGGATGCAGAGAATGTTGCAATCGAGATAGTGCTCGGTGCCGGAACTGGAATGGGCTTGCAGAGAGTCGGACGCTGAGCCGATGTAGGTGATCGCCTCGGGGACGGAGTCGGTGGAATCGGCCACCTCTGAGAAGAGCACACTGGCACTCTTGTAGTAACCCAGTCGCATGAGGTTGTCATAGGTGCGCTTGACCTCCTGTTCATTATAGAGGTAGTTGGGATAGAGTGCGATGGTGCGGCGTAGAATCTCAGGCCGAACATGGATGCGTGTGTCGTAGACGACACTCAGCCCTTTGTAATACAGCGTGTCGAGTCGACTGAGGTAGAGCGAGTCGGAGATGGCAGAGGAGGGGTTGTAGTTCGGAAGAATGTAGATATTCCGCAGCCGGTAGATGCGATTCTGATCCATCCGCGCCTCTCCCTGATCCGAGTAGCTGGCAATCCGCGGTTTGACCACCAAGGTGAGGGCAACCTGATAGGGCGCGATGGTGGTGTCGGCGATATAGCTTAGGTTGTTGATGGAGAAGTTGTAATAGCCTCTGTTCTTAAGAAAAGAGGCGATGCGACTTCGTTCCTTGTCCAGTTGTGTGGCGTCGAAGATCATTCCCCGACGGAGCAAGGTGTGGCTCGAATCGCTCAGAATGATGGCGCGCAGCGAGGAGTCGCGGAAGGCGTAGGCAATGGAGTCGACGCGGTAGGGTGTTCCGGGGGTAGCGATGTAGGTGACGCGTGCTTTGCGTTTGGCGGTGTCTACCTTGAAGGTGGTGGTGGCGTTCAGGAAGCCTTTGCCCTGAAGATAGATCCGCATTCCCGATGCAGAGTGTGTCGTGAGGGCAGAATCCAACAAGATGGGCGCTTTCCCTAAGCGCCGTTTGAAACGATTCCATCCGTTATTTTTGGTGGTGTCGACACTGTTGTAGACCCAGATATAAAAATTGGTTCCCAAAAACCGGTGGGTGGGATATTGACGGACAAAGGGACCCAGATCCGTGGCGGGGATCCGCTCTTTCTTCTCCAGATCCGGATTCTCGGGCGTCTGGATCTTGACGCGGGAAAGAAGGTATTGATTGTCTGACAGATGTTTGGTGGCGCTGCATCCGCTACTTCCCAGAATCCAACACAGACTCCCCGCGATCAGAAGCAGAGCGCGCAAGGAGAGAGTCGTGTGGCGTATCGGAAGAGAGAAACGGAGCATAGGGTGGGGTTACTTCTGTTGGGATGCGTCTTGCTCAAAGAAGCCTTGACGACAGAGCGTCTCAAAATATTTGCGCGAAAAGAGCAGGTTGTCTGCTGCCGTATAGCGTCGTTCGGTGAAGATCTGCGCTAAGTTGGGAAGTTGATTGGCCTCCAACAGGGCGGCAGTTTCGGCAGATTGCTCCTTCGCGGCCCACAATACGTTGAGGCGTTCGGGGGTATAGGGTTGGTAGTGTTCGCGATGGATCACAGCCTCCAAGGGCAGTCGGTCGGTGAGGGGGGGCATTTGCTGGGGGTAACCCAAGGTGACAGTGGTCACCGGAAGCACCCCTCGCGGGAGCTTCAATACCTCGATGATTTCGGGCGCATTGTAGGTCGTCGTGCCTAAATAGCAGATTCCTAAGCCTTGCGCTTCGGCCGATAGGCAGACGTTCTGTGCGGCCAGTGTGGTGTCGATGAGGCTATTGACAAACCATACGAAGTTGTCGTATTGCGGGTGAGCCTCCCGCAGACGACACCAAGCCGAGAAACGGTGGATGTCGGCACAGAAGGTGAGTACCACCGGCGCTTGGGTAACCATCGGTTGATTGAAATGGCAGGGCGCCAGTCGCGCTTTTTGCTGTGCATCCGTGGTGACCAAAATGCTATACAACTGCATATTGCCAGTGGTGGAGGCACGGGTTCCGGCTTCCAAGATATGAGAGAGAAGGGTCTCGTCAATGGGTTGATCGGTGTAGCTTCGCACCGAGCGGTGTTCAAAAATCGGATCTTTCATGCTGTTGCGCTTGTGTATAAACCAGGACTATGCGGGCGGTAAAGCTGGAAAAATCAACTTGAAAATTGTGTAACCTACTTTAACGTGAGTTCGGTAATTGCTCCTCAGCGGTATTATGAGTTCGAACCATGCTCTTCCTCACGTTACTTTACCTAAAGATAGACAAAGATCCGTTAATTTTTTGGAACCTCAAGCAGATTCTGAAAAAAATAGCCATCTTTGTGAAGATAAAAACGTACGATCATGGAGTTTTATAAGTATCACGGAGCGGGGAATGATTTTGTGCTGATTGACAATCGGACGTTGTGTTTCGAGGCTTCGCGGGAACGGGTGGCCGCCTTGTGTCACCGACGGACGGGTGTCGGAGCCGATGGCTTGATGCTGTTGGAGTCGGACGAGCAGCAGGAGTTTCTCATGCGCTATTTCAATGCCGATGGAGGCGAGGCCACGATGTGTGGAAACGGAGGACGCTGCATCACCCTCTTTGCGCACCATTTGGGAATTGGGGGTGTGCAAAAACGCTTCCGAGGCGTCGATGGGGTGCATACTGCCACCGTTTTGTCCGCCGAGGGGGAGTGTGGAACCGTGCGACTGGGCATGACAGAGGTGTCGCAGATGGAGGTCGCATCCGATTTCTATTTTCTGAATACCGGCTCTCCTCATTATGTAAC
>JAQUZZ010000104.1 GCA_028691095.1 Alistipes sp.
CGAAGAGGCAACCGTAGGTTATTCGGCTCAAGCGGGTATCAGCGGAAAATGGCCCGGTGAAGTAAAAGAGAAAAAGTTAGCCTTCTCCGGAGCACTCTCCGCACAGGGAGCGCACGAAACCACCTCGAAATCCTACTACGAGTACAACATCACCTGCATCCTGAAGACCATGATGCACATCAAGATGAACCATTTTGAGAATGCAACACCGGAGTTCTACCTCCCCTACCTGGACTCCATGGCCAACGATGCACTGAACAACCCGAACAGCCAGCTCTACAAGATGTACCCCAATACCAAAGAGGGAATTGCAGCCTTGGCTCACGTCTTCGGAACGCACGTCATGACCAGTGGTGTCTTCGGAGGTCGTCACGTCTATATTTACGGACGTAAGGAGAACGCCTACCAAGAGTCCACCTCTGCGGGAGCCTCTGTCTCGTTGAGCATCAAGAACCCTATGGGTGATGTCTCAGATAAAAAACCTTTAGCCACTTTCTATATCAACAAGATGAAGCAATTGGGTATCGACATGACCGCAGAGGCTGAAGGATATAACGAACAGATTGAAGAGACCACCGGAAGCATTGCCATCATGCAAGCCATCGGAGGCGATGCCTGCTCCGACACCGAGCAATGGGATGCCTCGGTCACCCCTGCCAACGCACGGAATTATGCCCTAATCGGGTATGACTCTCCGGTTGCCGACACCACCGAAGAGCATCATGGCGGATTGGTTGAACTCACCCAATTCACCGTGGATCCAGCACGAAAAGCGGCACTCGAAGAGTATCTGGATGATTACCTCGAATCGCAAGCCATTGTACAAAACCCCTCCAAGATGGTACTGGCCGACGTGATTATGCACAAGGACTCCAACAACGGAGATGGAGGTTTCGACCCGACTGAACAAACCGTATTGACCAGTCCCGACGGTAAAAAACGTCTTTACACCGCCATGGTTGTAAATTCCAACGGTCCCTCCGACGAACAGAAACACGCATTGGAGACCTCCAAACACCCCTACATCTACGTACCCGACGAATGCGACCAGTATTGGTTGTGTGCCTTGGATTGGGACTCGGAGTGCTCCGGAATCACGGCCATTAAGATCTCCGACAATAGCGAATCCACCCTCGCAAAGGACGGATACGAACGTCGTGGCAGTTGCGCCGACTCGGAGATGGGTTGGCCTGCCATTGACGACAACTACCTCTGCGTCAGATACCGCCCCGCCAACTCCAAGGATCCCTATGTTACCGGATTCGGAATTGCCGAAGGGGATAAAGAAAATGACATCAAGAATTCAAATTTGAAATCCAGCGACATCTTTGCCACCTCCGCCGGAACCGAGATGACCCAACCCTTCTCAATCGACACCCAATTCGACAAGTTCTGGGGATCCGGACTCTTCAGTTACAGCACCGCAAGTAAGAGCTGGTGGGGCAATAACGCAGCCACCAAGATGTTCCTCTATCCGGTCTACACCACCCAACCGCTGGCTACGACCTTCAAGGCACGGCAAATCATCCTGCCGAAATAGTCGAAAGCGACGAACGATTTAAGTTTTAGATATGAAAGACCCCCCGAAGCGATGGTTTCGGAGGGTCTTTTCGTCAAGCGAAGGGTCGACTCCGCGACGGAGCAAGCGTCGAGATTCACCTTCGGTAGTGCTGCAAACGACGCCGCATCTACCCCCAGAAGACACAAGCAGGGGATCAAGGAGGTATACCGCGTGTTATCGGGCGAACCTCGATCCCCTATTTTTGCATAATCAGCACCACGGCATGTGCCTCAACCCCCTCTTCGCGACCGACAAAACCCAATCGTTCGGTGGTGGTAGCCTTGATGGAGAGTGCCGAAACCGGAATCTGCAAAATCTCGGCCAGCACACGACGCATCTCCGGCAGGTAGGGAGCAATTTTGGGAGACTGCAAGGCCAAGGTGCAATCGACATTGCCCACGGCAAAGCCGGCCTGATCCAAAAGTCGAAGGGTTCGGTGCAGCAGGATTTTGCTATCTATCCCCTTGAACTCCTCGGAGGTATCGGGAAAATGTTTGCCAATATCACCCAATGCAGCCGCCCCCAGAAGGGCATCGCACAAGGCATGAATCAGCACATCGCCGTCGGAATGAGCGACACATCCGCGCAACGATTTGATGCGAATGCCGCCAAGCCACAGCGGAAGTTGGTCGGCTAATTGATGGACATCATAGCCATGACCGATACGAAACGGAGTTTCCATACGAAGCGAAGCACACCGTGCTATTTAGTTAGTGATAAACTCATCGGCATACCAAGCGTATACCAGGATTCAATTCTTCTTTTCGGTCACAAAGATCGGTAAAGATGCAAACTAACGAAATTCTCACTATATTTACAAGAACTTTTTTCACCCGAGAAACACCCGCAACGCTCGGCGTAAAGCGTTAAAACATCCGTTATGGCTGAACTGAAAGCATTAGAACCCGCTGCCATTTGGCACTTCTTCGAGGAGATCACCCAGATTCCTCGCCCCTCAGGTCATGAGAAACAGATCTTATCCTACCTGATAGAATTTGCGCGACAGCATAAACTGGAATATAAACAAGATGCAACTGGCAACTTAGTGCTTCGCAAACCCGCGACCCCCGGCATGGAGCACGCCCCCGGGGTGGTACTCCAGAGTCATGTGGATATGGTGTGCGAGAAGAACAGCGACGTGACGTTCGATTTTGATCGCGACCCGATTCGCGCCTACGAACAGGAGGGATGGGTGCAGGCGCGCGGAACAACGCTCGGAGCCGATTGTGGCATCGGGGTAGCCGCCACCTTGGCCGTACTCGATGCCGACAACCTGACGCACGGCCCCTTGGAGGCTCTTTTCACCGTCGAGGAGGAGACCGGATTGTGCGGCGCCTTCGGGCTGGGAAACGGCATGATTACCGGCGCGTATCTCATCAATCTCGATTCGGAAGATGAGGGCGAACTCTTTGTGGGTTGCGCCGGAGGCATGAACACCGTCTCCACCCTGCACTTCGATCGGGAATCCACACCCAAAGGGTATCAATTTATGCGCATGGACGTCAGCGGACTCATCGGAGGACACGCTGGCGATGACATTCAAAAGGGACGCGCCAATGCCAACAAGATTCTATCTCGTTTTCTGCACCGTATGCTTCTGCAAGAGATCGGAATACGATTAGCCTATTTTGATGGCGGCAACCTCCATAATGCCATTCCGCGAGAGGCCTTTGCCGTGTTCGGCATCCCCGCACACGAATCCAAACACCTGATAGAACGTTTCACCCAATACAAGCAAGAATTGCGCGAAGAGTTTGGCACCGCAGAGGCGGGCATGGATCTATCGCTCAGTGATATGCCCCTGATCGAGAAGGTGATGGAGGAGTCGGTTCAGGTCAACCTGATCCGCGCCCTATGCGGTGTTCCCAACGGCGTGATGTCTCTTAGTCGCGTGATTCCCGGCATGGTTGCCTCCTCCACCAATTTAGCCTCGGTGAAGTTCATCGGCGACACTGGCATCGAGATCGTCACCTCTCAATATGCAGCCCTACCCAGTGCCGTTCAAGAGGTGGGCGAGGCGGTGGCGGCCGTCTTCCTGTTGGCCGGTGCGGAGGTCTGCTTTTCGCGACACTTCCCCGGATGGGTGCCCAACCCCGAATCGCACCTTGCCCAGATCTCCCGCGAAAACTATCGCAAACTGTTTAACCAAGAGCCAATCGTGCGTTCGGTACACGCAGGACTGGAGTGTGGCGTCCTCCTCCAAAAACATCCGCAGATGGAGATGATCTCCTTCGGCCCCACGTTGCGCGGGGTTCACTCTCCCGAAGAGCGCATCGAGGTGGCGTCGGTCGATCGGTTCTGGAGACTCCTCACAGCCGTAATGGCCTCCCTCTCGGCATAGACCCTTGCACCCATAAAAACGAGTGCGCCGTTCTTAGGAACAGCGCACTCGTTTTTATATTCTATCTACGGAAGAATCAGCTCCCGATCGTTACTCCCACTCAATGGTTGCAGGGGGTTTGGAGCTGATGTCATAGACTACGCGGTTGATCCCCTTGACGTGATTGATGATCTCGTTGGAGACCTTGGCCAAAAATTCATACGGCAGATGAACCCAGTCGGCTGTCATGCCGTCGGTAGAGGTCACCGCACGCAGAGCCACACAACTCTCATAGGTTCGTTCATCGCCCATCACACCCACCGACTGCACCGGCAGAAGCATCACACCGGCCTGCCATACCTGGTCGTAGAGACCCGCCTCTTTCAGTCCGTCGATAAAGATCTTGTCGGCCTCTTGGAGCACCCGCACCTTCTCGGCCGTCACCTCACCCAGAATCCGGATTCCCAAGCCGGGGCCGGGGAAGGGATGACGTCCCAAAATATCCATCGGAATCTGCAACTGACGCCCCACACGACGCACCTCATCCTTGAAGAGCAAGCGCAAGGGTTCCACAATCTTGAGATTCATCTTCTCGGGTAATCCCCCCACGTTGTGGTGCGACTTGATGGTTGCCGAGGGGCCGTTCACCGAGGTGGATTCAATCACATCGGGGTAGATGGTTCCCTGTGCCAACCACTTGACCTCGGTCAACTTCTGTGCCTCGCTATCGAAGACCTCGATGAAGTCACGACCGATAATTTTTCGTTTGCGTTCGGGATCGGTGACGCCTTTCAAGTCGGAGAGGAACTTCTCACCGGCACGCACCCCGATTACCTGAAGTCCCATCGTCTCGTAGGAGCGCATCACATCCTCGAATTCGTTTTTCCGCAGCAGCCCCATATCCACAAAGATGCAGGTCAACTGTTTCCCGATCGCCTTGTGTAACAGCATGGCTGCAACCGACGAATCGACGCCTCCGGAGAGTCCAAGCAACACCTTGTCTTTTCCCACCTTCGCACGCAACTCACTCACCGTCGATTCAATAAACGAATCGGGCGTCCAGTCCTGACGACATCCGCAGATATCCACCACGAAGTGTTTGAGCAGGATGGAACCCTCGGTCGAATGGTAAACCTCGGGGTGGAACTGGATGCCCCACGTCGACTCACCCTCGATCTGGAAGGCGGCCACCGGCACATCCTCCGTGCTGGCAATGATCCGATAACGCTCCGGAATCCGCACGATGGTATCGCCGTGCGACATCCACACCTGAGACTCGGCCGACAAACCGCAAATCAACGGATTGGTCGGCTCGGTTTTGGATAGCATCGCCCGTCCATATTCGCGCGTAGCCGAGGGAGCCACCTCTCCGCCAAAATTATGAGCCAGATATTGGGCTCCATAGCACACACCCAACAGGGCAAGTGTGCCTTTAATCCCCGACAGATCGACCTGTGGTGCTTTCGCATCGCGCACCGAATAGGGACTTCCCGAGAGAATCACACCCCGCACCGAAGCATCCGGCTGAGGATAGTGGTTGAAGGGGTAGATCTCACAATAGACATTCAGTTCGCGTACCCGGCGAGCGATCAGCTGCGTATATTGCGACCCGAAGTCCAGAATCAATATTTTCTCCTGCATACTCTAAAATATAAGCACCCAAATGTGCCGTTATCATTTCTTGGTCTTAAATCTTGGTCTCTATCGCAACTGCGCGCCCACCTGACGCTCAAACTCTCGTTGCAAGTTGCTCATCGTACGGTCGATCACCGCATCTGTCAGGGTCTGAGTCGGATCCTCCAATACAAAACTCAAGGCATAGGACTTCTTGCCCGCAGGCAGCTTATCCCCCTCGTAGACATCGAACAACCCCACGCGCTTGAGCAACTTCTTCTCCGTGGCAAACGCAATTTTACGCAACTGCGAGAAAGTGACCGTG
>JAQUZZ010000105.1 GCA_028691095.1 Alistipes sp.
ATGGCCAAGGTGTCGGTCAACGATCAACCTTTGTCGGTGCTGTGGACCCGTCCTTGGCGACTGGACATCTCCTCGGCCGTGCATGCCGGTGAGAATAAGATCGAGATTGAGGTAGCCAATCTGTGGGTCAATCGACTCGTCGGAGACGAACAGAAACCCTACGACGGGGTGACCGACGGCCAGTGGCCACAGTGGCTGGTGGGCAAGGCTCCGCGCACCAGTGGCCGGATCTCCTATGCAACCTATGTGGGCTATCAAGCCACCTCACCCCTGCAACCCTCGGGGCTGATCGGCAAGGCGACGCTGTATGTGAAGTAACCCCAACGTACGATTGGGCAAGAATGCCCTCCGTGGATCCCACACACTGTGAAAGGATGCAATCAAAAAAACGAGGATTTTTACAAAAATCCTCGTTTTTTTATGACCATTTCCACCATGCAACACCTCCCGTGGAATAAAAGAGTCAAACAACCGACCGAAAAGAGTCGTAAAATAAGAGGAAGTATAGGTTCGATTTATGAGCCATAATACCATCTGTATCTCTCGCATATCCCATAACAAGATGAATTAATACGTATTTTAGTGACTTTAAACCTCCTAATGGGTACTTTATTGGCAATAAATAGTTAAATTTGCCCTTTGCAGTATATTCTATAGCCTATGATCCCGTTATTTTTGCATCGCCATGCCCCTCATAATGGGCTCTTGATTCCCGTGTCCGGCAACGAAGAGCACCTATCCATTCACCGCTAAAAATAGATTCGATGACTCCTGCACATAAATATCCATACTACCAAACTTGGATGACGGTAGTCTATGACTCCACGTTGAAAATTGTCGATATTATCAATCCTCAACATTGTATGTTGTTGCAGTTGAGTGAGGAGGATCTTTTAGGAAAGGGAGTCTCTGATTTGGAGGATATACTCGACCCCGCCAATAAAGATGCAGCCTCCATTATTGATCGGAATGTGCGCAAAGCCTATGCGGAGAATCGCAATGTCTACTTCGAGTATTCCACAACCCACAAAGACGGCTCGGCCACCTATGCGGTGTGCTATGCGGAGAAGGGAGCCGATGGCCTTCTGTACGTCAATGTCATCAAGATCGACGAGGAGAACATTTTCGAGGCGCGCAAAGGGTTCACCAACTACGTCTTTGACGTGAGCATGAACAACCTCTCGGTGGGAGTCGGGATGCGGCATATTGCCCCCAACGGCCAGAAGCGATATATTCTGTTCAACGATGTAGCCAAAACGTTTTTTGAGTGCGAGGAGGTACTTCAATCCCCCCATTGGAATCAGGCTGAGGACGACGCAGCGGATGAAAAGGCGTTGCAATTACGCGATCCGCTGAAGATCGAAAAGGTCATCCGTGACCCCCAAGACAACATCAAACGATGGGTGGTGCTGACCAAAAAGAAGATCAATAGCAAAGCCGGCGGATACTACATCATCACGACGATGATCGATATTACCAAGCGTCGTCAGAACGAGATTTTGCTGGAACAACAATTTTCGCTGCTCGACTCGATGTACAAACATCTACCGGTGGGCATCGCTATCTACGACAAGAGTGGCAAACTGGTCTCGCTTAACGCGAAAGAGATGGAGATCTTCGGCGTACAACACAAAAAACAGGTTGTGGGACTCAACTTGTTCGAGGAACCCAATATGCCGCAATGGGTGAGGGAGCGACTCGAAAAGGGGGAAGATGTTGAAGTGGAGTTGGAGTATAACTTCAATCTCACCCGCGAACACTACTTTGCCACGTCGCGAAAAGAGCCGAAAATCATCGCCTTCAAAGCCTCCGTCGTACATAATCGAGTGGGGCAGATCGATGGCTATTTGCTAATCTGTGACGATGTGACGGATAAACGTACCGCCAAAAGCATCATCGATCTGATCTACAAAAACATTCCTCTGGGAATGATCGTGTACGACAAGCACGGACGGCTGTTGTCTCTGAACCAACAGAATCGCGATATCATGGGGATCGACAAGGAGATCAATTTGGAGGGACTGAACCTGTTTGAAGAGCCCCACATGACCCCGGAGTATTGCGAAAAGTTGCGAAAGGGTGAGGATGTATCCTTTGAGGTGGTCTACCGCTTCAAGGAGATATCGCACTATTTTCCCTCTGCGCGGGATGATGTGAAGTATCTTCAGATTCATATTTCGGTTATTCAATCGGAGGGTGCGATTATCGGCTATTTGTTGGTCAATCACGACCAGACTCAGTCGCATCATCGCGAAATGTTATTGGAGCGAACCTCCGTCCAACTGGCCGCAGTGTTCAACTCCATGACCAGTGCCATCGAGATCTATGACACCGAGGGCGTGTTGATCGACTGCAATGAGCAGGCACTGAAAATCTTTGGAGTCGATCGCAAAGAGGAGTTAATCAAACAACATCTCAGCTTCTTCAACAATCCCAATCTTGCGGTGGAGTACACGACGGATCTGAGAAATGGGAACGAGGTACGCTTTGAACTCTGGTACGATTTCGACCGGGTACACCAACAGAATTACTACAAGACCTCCCGCAGCGGAAAGATCTGCTTAGAGACCAAAGGGGCTCCGATGCGTACAAAAGAGGGTACGTTGATAGGATACATCTTTGAAATCAACGAAATTACCCAATCAAAGATCCAAGAGGAGAAGTTGCAGATCTTGCATCGCAACCTGGAGTTGGCTCTCTCGGCAGGGCATGTATCGGCTTGGACCTATGATATTAAGCGGAAACGTTTTACCGTTCTGCACGGCACTGAGGATACCAACCGCGAGAGGACCGAAGAAGAGGCCCACAAAAATCTTCATCCCGATGATCAGAAGATGACACAACGCCTTTTCGAGGATTTAATCTCCGGTCGAAAACGGCGAGGAGAACTTACGTTCCGGTATTATGATCCCCAATCTGCAGATTACAAATACTATGAGAGTGAGATGAATGCGCGCCTGGATCGAGAAGGACAGATCCAGAGCATCGTGGGCACACAACGCGACGTGACCGAGAAGTGTCTCAAACAGCTTGAGCTCGAAAACTCCCGCAAGAGTCTGGATCTGGTCATGGCGGCCTCGGATATATTGGCTTGGGACTACGACCTACTCACCAAAAAGCATCGCATCCTCTACGGAAGCCGATTGATCCGCAAACATACCGGCATTGCAACGACGACAGACAAGAGAAATATTCATCCGGAGGATATAGGTCGCTATAATGATCTGGTCAACAAGCTGGTAAGCGGAGAGGTGGAGAAGGGTTCTGTGGATGTACGGATCTGCGATGATTCGGGCAAGTATTGCACGTTCGAGCAGACGATGTCAAGCACCAAGAACTCCGAGGGCAAGATCGTGGGATTGATCGGGTCGATGTATGATATTTCGAGTCGCATCAAGCATCAACAAGAGCTCGAAGAACAAAATGCCAAAACAAAGCTCATCAATCGAGTCTGTAACATTATCCAATGGGATTATGATGTCGAGACACAAAAAGCATGGACCTACTCTGAGAAGGCTTTGATGCCCCATGCCGGATTTACCTTGGAACAATACTTGACGTATGTCCACCCCGAAGATCAGCAGAAAGTAAAAGAGATATTTGCTTTGGCCAACTCCCGAACGAGTGACGTGTTACACCTCGAAATTCGTATCAAACCCTCCTTGTCCTCATCCCAGTATCTCCATGCTGTATTGGATGGTGTGGCCATCAAAGACACAACAGGAAAGATTCTGAAATATAGTGGCATCCGACGCGATGTGAGTCGATGGATCAAAATCGACAATGACCTCAAAGAGCAAATAAAAACCAACAACCTGATCCTACAAAACATCACCTCAGGACTGATCTATGCCGATCGGGATGCCCGGATCATCTGGTCGAACATGGATTCGTTCGACACCTTCCATAACATCAGTCACTTCAAGGAGCTGATCGTGGGAAATCGTTGCAAGCTATGGAAAGACCGGAAATGCCTCTCCTTGAATCGCACCTGCCTGATTCATGAAGCGGTGAGAACGCAAACCATACAGTCTCGGGTGTTGCATCAGGGCGAATTGACCTTTACGATCAACGCCATTCCGGTGATGGGCACAGACAAAGAGGTATTGGGGGTTTTGTACAAGATTGAGGATATTACAAAACAAGAGAAGTTCAACAATGAACTGAAGGATGCAAAAAATGAAGTACTGCGTAGCAATCAGATTCTCAATGAGGTGATCGACAAAATGCCGAGTGCACTCTACATCAAGAATGCGGATGATAATTTTCGTTTTGTGAAGGCCAACAAGATTTTCTGTGATTACATTGGCAGAAGCGAGCAGGAGGTGATCGGCAAAACAGACTATGATATTTTTGATCCGGTCAATGCCGATCTGCATATTCACAATGACAAACAGGTGATCGAACAAGGAGGGGTGTCGCTGTATGAAGACGAGATCGTCATGGCTGGGGAGTCACGGCACTGGCACATTGTGAAGTCGGCCATACAGGTAGCCACCGGACAACGATACACCATCGGGATTGCACTGGATGTAACCCAGACCCATCGCATTGCCCAAGAGTTGCGCCAAAAGAGGGACGAAACGATCTTGGCCAATCAGATCCTCAACGAGATTGTCGATCGAGTACCTGGAGGCATCTACATGAAAGATGTAGCCGACAAATTTCGGTATATCCGAGCCAATGCGTTTTTCTGCCATATTATCCAGAAAGAGCAACGCGAAGTGGTGGGAAATACCGATATGGAGCTTCTTTGAGCGGGAGGAAGCGCAGTATTACAGAGACTATGACCTGAAATTGACTGGCGGCGAAGCCACGGTCTCCTACGATGTGATGTACAAGATACTGGGCGTCGTAGAGTACTTCCATGTCACCAAATCGCTAATCAAACTCTCGGACGGCAAGGAGGTGATCCTCGGTGTTGTGCTGAACATGAGCGAGATGCACAAGATCAACAGCGAACTGATCGTGGCCAAGGAGAAGGCCGAACAATCGGATAAGTTGAAATCGGCCTTCTTGGCAAATATGAGTCACGAAATTCGGACGCCGCTCAATGCGATTGTCGGATTCTCAGAGCTCTTAGTGGGGTGCGAAAATCCCGAAGAGAAAGCAGAGTGCGTCAGTATCATCAATACAAACAATGAATTGCTTTTGCGCTTAATTGGAGATATACTGGATCTCTCCAAGATTGAGTCAGGGTTGATTGAGCTGAAATATGACCGATTTGATTTGAAATTGGTATTTGAGGAGGTCTTTACCGCCTTCAAACAGAAAATGTTGAATTCCAAAGTGCAGCTAATCGGTGATAATCCTTACGCCAAGTGTATGGTATATCTGGACAAAAACCGATTGATTCAAGTGTGGACTAACTTTATGACCAATGCGATCAAATACACGCCATCGGGTCATATTAAAATGGGGTATCGTTATCAAGACGAAGGAATCAGGATCTATGTCGAAGACACGGGCATTGGAATCTCCAAAGAGAAACACGACAAAGTGTTTGAACGTTTTGAGAAGTTAGACACTTTTGCCCAAGGCACAGGACTGGGTCTCTCCATTTGCAAGGCTATTACGGAGGTGAAACACGGCCATATTGGCTTTGAAAGTGAAGAAGGGAAGGGTTCGACCTTCTGGGCATGGTTTCCCTCCACGGCACAGATCGAACCGAAAGAGGAGGCCTTGGCCGCACACGACGAGAGGGTTCAACCGTGATTCCACAAAAGGCAGGGAACTGAGAAAAATCAGATCAAAAATTCCAAGCTCTGGGAACTCGATCATCCAGAGATCCACCGGTGAATCGGTAAATAGTCGACCCTTAAAAAGCCACT
>JAQUZZ010000106.1 GCA_028691095.1 Alistipes sp.
GCTTGCGATGTCCGAAGAGCACCCCGAAGAGGTAGGCTCCCACATCATTTGCCCAAACCATAAAGAGGATCGAGAGAAACAGTAGCGGGGAGTATCGCAGGCTGTCGGCCTCCCATCCTCCTAAGGGAAGTGTGGTGAGCAGTGCCATGGGTACGGCAACATAGAGAATACCGGTGACCTCCCACGCAATATTGGAGATGGGGGTTGCTCGATTCCGGTAGAGTTCGGTAAGGAACAGCCCGAAAAGCAGAGGTGGAAAAAATAGCAGAATTTGAGGGGGAAAGACCTGAACCTTAATCAAAAAGGCCACAGGTAGCAGAAGAATCCCGATCAAGATCGGATAGACACGTAGCGGTTCAACGCCCGAGAGGCGCCCGATGCGGTAGAATTCGGTCATGGCTCCGGCGGTAAGGGTCAAGGTCAGGAGCAGCATGGTGAAGGGCGAACCGAGTACGCAACCTAAGACGATGACCAGCAGACCGATGCCACTGGCGGTACGAAGATAGAAGGTTTTATTCAGCAGCTGACTCATCGGACTGGGGGATCATCGGTTCTTCGACTTTGACTTCGCTCTCTTTGCAGATTTCGCCTTTGCGTTTTCCAAAGATCTTCTCCAGGTCTTCGGCAAAGATCACTTCGCGTTCGAGCAGCAATTCGGCCAACTCGGTGAGTCCCGCACGATGGGACTCAAGGGTCTGTGTGGCGCGATCGAATGCACTTTTTATCAGTTTGTTGGCTTCGTCGTCAATGGCCTCGGCCGTTTGCTCGCTGTAAGGTTTGCTCAGTGCCATATCGGCCTGCCCGGTCGAGTCATAGAAACTGCGGTTGCCGATCTTCTGACTCATGCCGTAATAGGAGACCATGGCATAGGCTTGCTTGGTGACACGCTCCAAATCATTTAAGGCGCCGGTGGAGATCGTACCGAAATTTAGCACCTCCGAAGCACGACCGCCCAAGATGGAGGCCATCTCGTCGAGCATCTGCTCCGTGGTGGTGATTTGCCGCTCTTCCGGAAGATACCATGCCGCACCCAAGGCCTTGCCTCGCGGAATGATGGTCACTTTGATGAGCGGGTTGGCGTGCTCCAAGAGCCAACTTACGGTGGCATGACCCGCCTCATGATAGGCGATGGTTCGCTTCTCCGAGGGGGTGATGATCTTGTTTTTGCGTTCCAGTCCGCCGATGATTCGGTCGATGGCACTTAGGAAATCCGCCTTCTCGACCTGTTTCTTGTCATGACGTGCAGCAATAAGGGCTGCTTCGTTGCAGACATTGGCAATATCGGCACCGGAGAAACCCGGGGTCTGACGTGCCAAGAAGTCGCGGTCGAGTTGCGGGTCGAGTTTCAGTTTAGCCAGATGCACCTCAAAGATTTCACGACGCTCCTTGAGATCGGGGAGCTCAACGTTGATCTGACGATCGAAACGTCCGGCTCGCAGCAATGCCTTATCCAAAATATCGGCACGGTTGGTGGCGGCCAAGATGATGACCCCGACATTCGTGCCGAAGCCGTCCATCTCGGTGAGCAACTGGTTGAGGGTATTTTCGCGTTCGTCGTTGGAGGAGAATCCGACGTTTTTGCTTCGGGCACGGCCGATGGCGTCGATCTCGTCAATGAAGACGATGCAGGGAGCCTTCTCCTTGGCTTGCCGGAACAGGTCACGCACACGTGAGGCTCCGACACCCACGAACATCTCTACAAAGTCTGATCCGCTGATCGAGAAGAACGGGACATTGGCCTCCCCAGCCACAGCCTTGGCCAACAGGGTCTTTCCGGTACCCGGAGGGCCTACCAAGAGTGCACCCTTGGGAATCTTTCCGCCCAAGTCGTTGTATTTTCCGGGGTTTTTCAGAAAGTCTACAATCTCCATGATCTCGACCTTGGCCTCTTCCAATCCGGCCACGTCCTTGAAGGTGATCTCCACCTTTGCATCCTTGTCGAAAACCTGAGCTTTGGCCTTCCCCACGTTGAAGATGCCGCCTCCGGCTCCCCCTCCGCTACCCCGTGACATACCACGCCACAGAAACCACCAGATAACCAAGAGAATGATGATGGGGAAGAGCAGCGAGAGTGCCTCGCTCCACATATTGCGTCGCGTCTCAAAGCTGAGCGGAACTTGTTGATTGTATTCGGTTAACGTGTTTTCGAGCTCATGTTGGAAATAGTCCAGCGACCCGATGGTGAAGGTGAACTGAGGGCCCTGTTCGGTGAGACCCTGATAGTTCTTCTGTTCGGCATAGCTCTTCACCTTGTCGGCTTTGAGGTAGACCTCGGCGTTCTCCTTGTTGATGACGACGATCTTCTGGAGATCTCCCTTCTCGATCATCCCTTTGACCTCGTTCCAGTCGACGGTACGAGTGACAGGGTCGTTACCCAGCAGACCCCATGAGAGAATGCCGATCGCAAGAGCCATCCAAATCCAATAAATGTTGAAGCGGGGGCGTTTGCCTCCGGGTTGAGGCATATTCGGATTTTGATTTAATTTCATACTTGATAAAGATAGATTGTCGCTGTAAAGTGTAACCCCTCTTGGGAGGAGCTTGGTTTATGTTGGTTTCGTGTCGATGTCTCCGCCTTACGGGGATCGCACCTCCGCAAACTCCCCCTTGATGCGGTGGATTTTGTGTGAGATGGCGTGGCTTAATAGAGAGAACGCAGGAGTGTCGATTCTATTATGCCTCTTCCGATGCGTAGCGCGTGGCGGGAGCGTCGGCCCAGAGTTGCTCTAATTTAAAGAAGTCCCGCAATTCGGTCTGAAAAATATGTACCAAAACGTCGCCGTAGTCCATGACCACCCATACGCTGGTGCCCAGGCCTTCGATGCGCCATACTTTTTCACCGATCGTCTCCAACACCTTCTCCTCAATGCCACGCGCAATCGCCTCCACCTGGGTGGTGGAATCAGCGTTGCAAATGACAAATGCGGGGCATACGGCTCCGTCGAATTTGCTTAAATCCAGTGCTATAATGTTTTTTCCTTTTTTATCCTCAATGGCCGAGGCGATCGTGTCGATTAATTTACTCATATCCAAAACCTTCGATTTTAAGGAGGTAAAGATACTAAAAAGTTGTGAATTCCGAAAAAGAGGGATTGTTTCTCCACATATTAGATGCAGACTTGCCTTGCGACAAACCGCGCATGATCCCTCCTGTGGAGTACAAATACCTTGCAAAAGTGAGGGAAGAAAGGGGGTAATCGCTGCATCGGGGGAGGAAGCTCCCTATGCACGGGTGTTGAGAATCGCCTCTTTGAGGGCGGCAATCAGCGAGCGTTTGACATAGGTGCGTCGTACCGCGAGGGCAATCTTGCGCGAGGCAGCACCCTTGGCTAAGGTTTTGAGTTGAGCCCGATGGGTGTCGTCGATGTATTCGGTGACCAGTTCGGGGATGATCGTCAGCATATTGGGGGTGTGATCGACGATACGCATAAGGGTCTCCAGCGATCCGCTCTCAAAGGAGTATTGACGCGAACAATTCTTTTGGGCTTGGCATAGCTCCAGCACCTGATCCCTCAGGCAGTTGCCTTCGGAGAGCAAGAGGAGTCGTTTGACGTCGACCTCTTCGATGCGGATGTTGTGACGCGAACAGAGGGGGTGATCGGGAGAGAGGTAGACAAAAAAGCGATCGTTGAACAACTCCTCCTCATGGATGTTTTCGGGGGTTGTGCCCCCCGCCAGCAAGGCGGCATCCAGCATATCGCGCTCCAAGGCGGGAATGATCTCCGCGGTATGCAATTCGCGGATCTGAAGCTCGACTTTGGGGTATTTTTTGACAAAATCGGGAATGAAGCGATGCCATAAGTAGGGCCCGATGGTGGGGATGACACCCAAACGCAGTACACCGGAGATCTCATTGCGCATATCGGAGACCACCTCTTTGATCTGGGCAAAACTTTTAAGAGTCTCTTTGGCTTGGGCAATCACGGCACTTCCGGCGTCGGTCGGCAGCACGGGTTTACGGCTTCGATCCAAGAGAATCACGCCCAACTCCTCCTCCAGATTCTTCACCTGCATACTCAACGACGGTTGGGTGACGAAGCACTTTTCGGCGGCGAGCGAGAAACTGCCGTAGTTGGCTACGGCCAGAAGATATTCCAGTTGGATGATGGTCATGAGATGGGGGTCGAGGGTCGATGCAGAGAGTCCGGATGAGCTGGGTTCGTCGTTTCAACCGATCGGTTTCAGCATAAAGGGTTTGGGTGTATTGTACTTTTATATAGAAAGGGGTGTTTTAGGATGGATTTGGGTTTAACGAAGCCACAGGGCATTGCACAAAAGGCTTCAGCGCGTGATCCAAGTATGGCTTTTGTAGGTAAGAGTTTGGTTTATAGTGTGTATTGAACATTTTTCGGACTAAAGAGGAGGTTGTGTGATAGAATCTACTTTACAAATATTATAAAAAAAATTTATATAACAACTCTTTTTTTGCAGATTTTTTATGGGGGATCGATACAATATGGGTGAAAAAGGAGAAATTCACCTCCACAAGAGAGGGGCGGAGTCTCCCTCTGGCCAGTGAAGAAAACGGATCGAATTACGGAGAATGCGTTGTCTCTCCTATTGCAGAGCGGGTACGATGAGGTGGAGAGAAAAAGGGGGTGCACCAAGGTGACGGAAAAATCGCATACCGCATCGTCGATTTTCACTGACCCATAGTGTGTATCCTCTAAAAAAAATTACCTTTGCTCCGTGATTTTAACCGGAGTCCCGAAACGCCGCTTCCCCTCCTCTCAGACCGCTCGGGAGAGGGTGTAAATCAGCGATATTTCACAAACAGAAGAGACCTTATACGAATCGAATCAATGCACGACGTGCTTATCTGGAACAGACCATGACGCATAAACCCTATTTTGCTCCGACGGCTGAAAATATGTTTGTTATCACCTATCCCGAAGAGGGGGTTGAGGCGAACTATAACTTTCCGGTTCTCCTCTCCCGTTCCCAGAAGTGTGAACGAGAAGGACGAATGGAAGAGGCCTGTAACCTCCGTTATGAAGGAGTCAAACATCTGATGGAGCTGATTCCCGATGAGGATGAGGTGTGGCTCGACTGGGAAGAGTCGGAGAATCAACCGGTGTTGGAGTTGCTGCAACGCTCAGCGATCGATCATTTTCTGGTGGGCGATTTCGAGATGGCGGCAGGGATGCTGGAGATGCTACTGGATCTCGATCCAGAAGATCATCTGGAGGGAACCAAGACCTTGGCCTACTGCTATGTAGCCTTGGAGGATTACGAACTCTTTGATGAGGTCATCAACGACATCAGTGACAAGTATGCCGAGAAGGAGATCCTGAAGTTATGGAGCGACTTTCGTCGGATGGGGACACTTCCTGCCGGAGAGTTGATCTACTTCAGAAAGAACTTCCCCTTCTTCTATGCCGAATTTACCGCGGATGCCCATCCGGTGACGCCGGAATACCTGCAAGAGATCGAGGGCGACCGACCCTCCCGTTCGGCACTGGCACGCGAGTTATGGCTTCAGACCGAGCATCTGTGGGTGTTGTTCCCCGGTTTTCTGGAGGCGTTGCGTATGCAGTCGGCCTAAAAACATCGTAGATCCTTATAATATAACGTGAGTTCGATAATTGCAACTATCTATCATGTAGATTATTATACCTCATACAGCGTTGCAATGATCGACCACACGTTAGTGCTGTTTTTTAAACAGCACGCTCCATTCCTATTATCTCCCCTAAATCCCCTCTTAAAATAAGAGGGGACTTTGTCGCAATTTGTTACACAAATTACTCCTCAGCGGTATTATGAGTTCGAACAATGCTCGAACTCACGTTAA
>JAQUZZ010000107.1 GCA_028691095.1 Alistipes sp.
GGATGTCTCGACCTTGGATTTCACCAAAGTGGATTATGTCATCAATCGCGGATATAGCGATGCCCTGGATGCGATGCCGATGATTAAGGAGCGGATTACCCGACGAGTGGATCCCGACACTTTGACGGCTCGACGTTTAGCCTATCGTGCGACGCTATCTCCGCTGATTTTCGACCACTATAAAATTACCGGGTTAACCCCCGACCAGACCCGTTATGTGGAGAAGTTGATGCAACTGGATCAGGTGGAGAATGCAACGCCCGGCAAGAAGACGCCCACCTTCGGCATGGAGCAGTTCCGGTCGGGTTATTTCAAGATTGTGGCAGACGGAGACATCGAGGGGGGCTACCCAGATGTGTGGTACGACGACACAACCCATTTCTTCGATTTGCAGATGGAGATGAAGACCAAACCCAGTTTGCGTCTTTCGTTCGGAGGCAACATCTCCTCCACCTCGATGAATCAGGCCTATGTGGGGTTGGAGTATCATCGGATCGGAGAGAATGCCCAGACCTACAATTTCGATGGAGCCTTTTCGCCCCTCTATTCGTCGCTATCGTTGCGGGGGCGTACCGACTTCTTCGTGAAGCGGTTGTTCTCGTTGGATTACGGCTATAATTTCAACTACTACAACTACTTCAAGAGCAATTTTGGCGGTTTGACCCGCCGAATCGACCTTACGTACTCCAAATACCTGGATAACTACCTGACCACGGCCGTCACGCTACCCATTGACCGCCACTCGGTGTTGTCGTTTCGGGTCAACGGGGGATACGATCGGTATAACTATTTTCAGTATACGGATTATACCGATGCCGACATCATGGATCGCACCCGCTTCTCGTTTGTGGGGCTGAAGTTGGAGATGGATCGTAATGCGTTGAATTATGTGCTCTACCCGACGCGCGGATTGCGTCAATCCATATCGGCGATTTGGGTGGCCGGCAATGAGGTGTTTGTTCCGGGATCCTCAGCGCAGTTTTTGGACATTGAGCGCGGAGGGGGGGCTCGACATTGGTTTGGAATCCAATTTATACGCGAAAATTATTTTACGATTAGCAAATGGTTTTCGCTGGGTTATTTGATCGAGGGGACGCTCTCCAACCATCCCTCCTTCGATAACGAGTACGCCACCAACATTACCTCCCCGGCCTTTACGCCTACTCCTCATAGTAAATTCGTCTATATCAAGGAGTTTAGGAGTAGTTCGTATTTAGGCGTCGGAGTGATGCCCACCTTCGAGTTTTCCCCGAAATTCTATCTCAAAAATAGCATTTACCTCTTTGTTCCGGAAGATTATGCGGAGGTCAAGGAGTCGATTCGACAGCGCATTCGCTATCTGTTCTCCACCTCGTTGGTCTATCAGTCGTTTGTGGGCCCAGTGAGTTTGACACTCTCAAAATACGATGCCTCCAACCGCAACAACTGGTTCCTGACCTTCAATATCGGATTTACGATTTTCAATCGTAATGGGCTGTTTTATTGATCGATGGAGTGAAAGTGTACCGACGGAAAGAACGGGATCCCCTGTTCGCGTAAAGGTGCAGGCGTAGGGGGCTTGTGTGGGCACGTTGGGTGCGTAAACCCCATATAAATCGTGTGTCCACGGTTTTGAGTTTCGTTTTTTCGGAAAAAAAAGCTATTTTTGCAACCTAAACAATTCTAATACAATGGCAACAACTGCAGATATCAAAAATGGGATGTGCATTGAGCTGAACGGGAAGACCTTTTCCGTCGTAGAGTTTCTGCACGTTAAACCGGGCAAGGGCCCTGCTTTCGTACGTACCAAATTGAAAAACTTAGAGAACGGTCGTGTCGTGGATAAGACCTTCTCATCGGGTGAGAGAATCGAGCCTGTACGGGTAGAGCGTCGCCCCTATCAATATCTCTATGAGGATGATTTGGGTTGTAACTTTATGCACACCGAGACCTTTGAGCAGATTCATATTGATCGAAATCTGATTGAGAACGCCGACTTGATGCGTGAGGGTCAGGTGGTGGAGGTGATGTTCCACACCGAGAAAGAGACGGTACTCTCCGCGGAGCTTCCTCCGGTTTTGGAGATGGAGGTGACCTACACCGAGCCGGGCGTCAAAGGCGATACGGCCTCGACCAACTCCTTGAAACCGGCTACGGTGGATACGGGAGCTACGATTCGAGTTCCGTTGTTCATTCAGACGGGCGAGAAGATCAAAGTCGACAGTCGTACGCGCGAATATTGCGAGCGCATCAAATAGGGCGCAAAAGAGGGTGCTTTCGGGGATCTCCATCGTGAGAACCTTCTTGGGCGTGACCCCAATCCCTAACCATAAAACCCCCATCAGAATAGATTCTGGTGGGGGTTTTTGTGTGCGTTTCCCTAATGGGAATACCCGCGGTTTGGAGGGAGGGGCTATCCTTTGATCGGAATCACACCGAGTCCGGGGCGATCCGGAAGGGTCACTTTTCCCTTCACGATCTGCATTCCCTCAAAGGGGTCATCCTCAATCAGAAGGTTGCCATCCAGATCGGCCCAATGCATCAGGGGGGCGAGTTGGGCGGCAGCGGTGACAGCACAGGAGGTCTCGGTCATACATCCGATCATCAACTTCATATCCAAGGCTTTGGCCAGGGTGACCATTTGGTAGGCCTCACGCATTCCGGTGCTTTTCATCAATTTGATGTTGATTCCGTCGTAGACGCCTTCGGCTCGTTTGATGTCGGGCAGGCGTTGCAGAAATTCATCGGCAATGATCGGGAGCGGACTGCGTTCCCGTAGCCAAGCGGTTTCGTCGATCATCTCTTTGGGCAGAGGTTGTTCGACAAAGAGGGTGTTGCGTTCGTTGAGCCAATGGATCATTTCGAGAGCCTGCTCTTTGTCTTTCCAGCCTTGGTTGGCATCCACACACAAGGGTTTGTCGGTCATCGAGCGAATGATCTCAATCGTCTCTTTGTCGCCTGCCACGCCGACCTTTACTTTGATAATGTTGTAGGGGGTGGTCTCCTCGACCTTTTGGCGCACGACTTCCGGAGTGTCGATGCCGATCGTAAAGGAGGTGTCGGGTGTTTTTTCGGGAGAGAGACCCCAGATTTTGTACCAAGGAGCTCCCAAGAGTTTGCCCACTACATCGTGGAGCGCCAGATCCACCGAGGCTTTGGCCGCACGATTGTTCGGTGCGACCGAGTCGACATACTCCAGAATTTCATCCATCCGAAACGGATCGGTGAATTGGCTGAGATCGAGCGATCCGAGAAATTTGCACACCGACTCCTGATTCTCGCCCAAATAAGGGGGCATCGAGGCCTCACCGTACCCGATAATGCCGTCATACTCCAGCTGTACTTGTACGTCGGGGGTATGCGTCCGGGTGTTGACCGCTACGGTGAAGGGGTGTTTGAGCTTCAGGTCGCAGGGTTGGAAACTTAGTTTGAGTCTTCCGCTCTGCGATCGTGTGACACTGGGGGCGCATCCGCCCAGCCAAGGGGAGATGACGGTAGCAGCCACCACTCCGGTGGTTGCGGTCTTCAAAAATTCGCGTCGGTTCATTCTATGTCTTATTTTGAGGTAAGCACTGTGTGGGGTGATCCACGCCAGCACGAGATTCGATGGATTCCTCCCGTTACGTGCGTTTTACGGATGTGAACGGCTGTGCTGTGCTTGCTTTCACGCTGCTCAGTAATCCCAAAGAATTATTGCGGTCGTCCGTTATGGTATGTATCTAATAGATGGATGTTTTAATTGCCCATAAATATTAAAAGTACCAGGGGTGTTGAGCTACACAGACAATCCCCGGGGTGTTGAGTCGGGTTTTGATCCGGCTGATCGAGAGGCAGTGGAGGTCGAGGTAGTCGGGAGCCGCAGGGTCGAGGCTGTTGATCTTCACCCGTCCCGAGGAGTGGATGAATGCTCCCTCTCCGAGGTACATTCCTACATGGGTGACCCGTTGGCGTTGCGGATTGCCAAAGAAGAGCAAGTCGCCCTTTTCGCATTGTCGCCACGCCTCAGGTGCTATTTTTTCTCCCGTGATGGCTTGCTGTGAGGCATCGCGCGAGAGAATCACACCGCTACTGAAATAGGAGACCTTGACCATGCCGGAGCAGTCGACTCCCTTGACCGAGGTTCCGCCCCATAGGTAGGGAACTCCCATCATGCTGCGTGCGGTGCTCTCCAGATGATCGGGATCGAGCGGATGAGCAGCCCAAGTCTGCAACTCCTCAAATTCGGCGCGTTGTATATATCCTTTCCGTCCATCGGGGAGTTGTACCCCCACAAAATGTTTGGAGGATTTCAGGGTGGCATCGCGTTCCAGAATGGCTCCTTGAGCCAAGTCGCTGATTCGCGCACTCTGGGCGGAGGGTTCGGCATAGACAAAGCCAAGATAGCCGGTGAAGATGTAGCGTTCGCTGTGACGCCAAGCCTCCATCTGTGCGGCGTTCTTGAGGGCGATGGCGTCGTCGTCGATCCAGCAGAGGTATCGGTCGGGGGTCTGGACGTAATACCATCCGTCGCTCTCCTCCAGTACCCGTAGCGGGGTTCCCATCAGGGCTTGCGTTCCGATCTCTCCGGCGTGTGCGGGAGTGGTGCGGAGATTCACCGACGAGAGCGTCACCAGGGCAAACTGCGCTGCACCCAGCGAGGCCGCAGGGAGAGGGGTGGTGTAGTTGAGGGCGGTGATCCCTTGTTGGGAGAGACGTGTGAGGAGGGCTTGCAGCGCCTCCGGGTTGTCGTATTTACCGGTGAGCAGCGCCGTGGTGTCGTTGAGTGGTCGTGCAATGATCGAGAAGTAGGCAACACGTCCGTCGGGGGCATACGCTTGCTTCACCTCTTGAAGGGTGTTCAGCATGAGGGAGGGTTGTGCCGGCAACAGGAGCGGAGCAATCATGAGCATCAAGGCTCCCAGTTTACACAGGGTTTTCATTCGATTTTTCATGGGTTCTTATCAGGTTCTAAGCGTATGGTGACGTTATTCGGTTTCGTAGGAGACTTGCAGGTCGTAACTCCATTGATCGAAATAGAGGTTGCCTTGGGTGCTTTCGACCTCTCCGCGTTGGAAGTCGATCGGTTCGCTCCGCAGGTATTGTTTGATCGGGACAAAGGGTTGCCCATAGTCGCGGTTGACGATCCAGCGATAATTGTCGATGCCGGAGCGGAAGAAGTGACGGACACAGGGATCCTCGATGTGCATCAGATTTCCGAAGGAGACGTCGACCGGAACCCATCCGATGCCCTCATAGTAGACCGACGCCCAGTCGTGGAGTCCCGTTTCGCCATCGAGGGGATAGAGAATCCAGCCGCTCTCCCAGCGTGCCGGAATTCCTAAACTGCGCAACATGGAGATCAGCAGCAGGCTCACCTGACCGCAGTCGCCCCGTTGATGTGCCATGACATAGGTGGGGATTGAGGGAATCACGCTGTATTCGATGGCACTGGCCCAAGGCATCCGGTCGATCCAGTCGTAGATGCGGGTCATGATCTCCACGGGGTTGGTGCACCCTTCGGCCAGCGCTTGGGCTTGATGGACGATCTGTGGCGAGAAGAGAATGTGAGGGGGGCGTTCGGCCGTATAGGTGCGATACGCTTCGCAGAGGGTGTCGTAGGGCTGGCAGTGCGCCATGAGGTACTCCTTGGAGAAGTATTGGGCGGTGCACCGTTGCCGCAGGGTTTCGGTGAAGATTGTCGGTTGATCCTTGCGCGCTACTTGCTCCAGATAGACCGAGCGATGCGCACTCCCTTGGGGAGAGAGGGTGTGCTGGGTGGGGAAGGTGGACAGCAGCGCAACGGTGTCCACACGGGGGTTCCCCTCTTGGGTAGA
>JAQUZZ010000108.1 GCA_028691095.1 Alistipes sp.
CGCGGAGATTCCGAGGTCTGCTTGTGGACGGCTGCATTTTCCCTATCAAAGGTCGTACAAAAGTAGTAAAAAGGTGGAGGAAACTATGCACCGATGCTGAACCGGTCAAAAAACCCTTTCAGCCCCTCTTCCTAAACGGAGGGGGGTGCGAAGAGGTGTTCGACTTCCCGTTTTTTTTGTAAATTTGGGTCGTTAATTGGACTGAAGGACACGGCGCTATGGATTGGCAATCAACAGTTCAGTATATCAGGAATATACTGTAACGAAAGGGCGCAATCATTCTTTAGAATTACTTAAACGGAAATGCAATGAACCGAAAAGATCTGTTGGCCAGAGCTGTCATTGATTACTATGCACATTTCCCCGCCTCAATGCGTGAGGACATCCTCCATACCCAAGAGGTCGTATCCTACACGCGACTGATTGCCGCGGGCGAAGGGGAGGCTGAAGCACAAATCGAACTTTTGGAGTGCGCGGCTTGGTTGCATGATGTAGGGTGTCCCCGCTCCAAAGAGATCTATGGCAATTCACTCCCTGTGAATCAACAAAATACCGGTCGCGAAGTGGCTCGTCAACTGCTCTCGGAGCATGAAGCATTCAGTGCTTCGCAGAAGGAGTGGTTGATTCAGGTGGTGGGTACGCATCATCAATATAAATATGCGGTGGAGTTTGCGTTTTCCCCTCTGTTTGAGGCCGATCTGATCGCGAATGTGCTATCAGGATACCATAAGCCGGAGCAGGCCGAACACCTATTTGCCACCTTAATGAAGAGCACCACGGGGCGCGCGTTGTTCCGTAGCGTGGTCGCAAAACCTTAAGCATCCTTGCCGAATGCCCAGAAAGTTTGGGATGCCGATCAATTCATGGCTCATACCTTGCACAAGGTGCTGTATAAATTTGGATTATCATGTCTTCAATTACTGAAAATATCGAGACGCTACGTCGCACGCTCCCCTCGGAGGTCACCTTGGTCGCCGTCTCCAAAACCTACCCTCCTGAGGCGATCATGGAGGCCTACCAGATCGGACAACGCATTTTTGGGGAGAACCGTCCTCAAGAGTTGGTTGCCAAATACGAGGTGCTGCCCAAGGATATTGCGTGGCATCAGATCGGGGGTTTGCAAACCAACAAAGTGAAATATATCGCCCCCTTTGTCCAGATGATCCACTCCGTGGAGTCGGAACGTCTGCTGGAGGTGATTCATAAGGAGGCACTCAAAAACCATCGCGTCATTGATATTCTCTTGGAGGTGCGCGTGGCACAGGAGGAGTCCAAACACGGCTGGGAGCCGGAGACCTTGCAGCGTTATCTTCAGCAAGGGAGTTTCCGTAATCTGAGTGGAGTTCGTTTTCGCGGGGTGATGGGCGTAGCCTCCCACACCGAGGATGCCGAGCGCATTCGGCAAGATTTCTTGCAACTCCAACAGCTCTTCACCTCCCTCCGTCGCGACTACTTCGACGAACAGTTCGACACGCTGTCGATGGGCATGACCTCCGATTATCCGATTGCCCTCGCCTGCGGAAGCACCATGGTACGCATCGGGAGTTACATCTTCGGCGCACGACGCCCTGCGACGCCCTCCGAGAATATCGAATAACTCTCTCCATTGGCTCTTGTCCGCTTGCAATTCCGCGGTGGCGGTCACAGAGGGCGGGGGGGGAGTGAGAGGGTGTGGGGAGTCTCTTGTGCATACGATGGATTGCAGGTGTTGCACTTGATCCGGAATTTGCACTTCACCCCAAGATTGACTTTGCACGGCGCGGGGCTCTTCGCTCCCATGCTCTTGGCCCCATGTTCTTGACCCCATGTTCTTTGGACTGAGCCCATTTTGCACGGCACAAAAAAAGTCCGGCATACCTCTATGCCGGACCCAACCTAACTTAACCCAACTTTACCCGATTGACTGTAACTAACCCATTACTAACCTTAACATAAACTTTAGGCGATCGGGAAAATCGACAGAATAGGATCATGATCTATTTGTAAATCAATCTCTTATTCACACTGCAATATTACTGCTATTCCTGCACATAGGCTTTCGGAATCTATTCATTTTTTTGCTTTTCTGTTCCTGATTTCACAGTGCCGTGCAAACTCTATTTTGAGAATCCCCAAGAGAAGCAGTGTAAAACCATCGGAATTTAATGAAATTATTCTACCTTTGATACGCTTTTGAGAAACGTGGTAAATCGACGTCTGAAGCGTGTCAGAGGTATATTCGAGAATGAAAAGTGAAAAAATATGAAACAGAAACAGATCTTCGTACTCCTCCTGCTTCTTCTGTCGGGTAGCTGGGTTGCTTGCCTCAAAGAAGACAACACCCAACGATTCACCGATATTTATTGGTTTCGATCGGACAAACTTACTTTCAAGATCGATACTTCCTTGCAGAACCCCATTCTCGACTCGATTTCCGTCTTTCGCTTTGCCGGAATCAGCTATCCGAGCGACACGGTAGACCTCCTCATCATGCCCGATTCGACCACCGCCCAAGATCCGAAACAATATCAGATCGTGACCCGTCCGGTGCGTTTTGCCAATGCCGATACCACGCGCACGGTTGTTGTCTTGGAGATCCAGCCGCACCAAATCACCGACACGTGTACCATCGGCCTGAAATTGAATTACGACTTTCCTAATTGCAATCCGCTTTACCGACGCCACGATCGCGTGTGGGTCACCTTGATTCCCATCTATGTGGCTCCTCCCGTCGTCGAAACGCCCGAAGAGAGCGAGGATCCCGACCCCACCGAATAGTTCTCCCTTCCTGTTTGGGCTTTTGAGCAACCCCTAAGAATCACAGAACCTTTTTCACGGTATATGCCACCCTATACCGATATGTCACCTGCTAATCCAGAGCACGCTGTGCTCAAAACTTATCTATATTTATTATGAAAAAACGACTTTTTGCTGCGACACTGTGCACCATGACTGCACTCGGCGCATGGGGGCAAGAGGCTAAAACCTACCCCGAACCTGCACCCATGACTCCCCAAATGTCCGAATTCTGGACTCCCCAGCCTCGGATTGTGACCCCGCCCGATATGGACAACGCCATCATTGCGCCTCCCTCGGACGCCATCGTACTGTTGGGACTGAACGACAATGCCATCACCCAATGGGTTAATTGCGAAGAGGGGAAACCCGTAGCCTGGGAGATCAAGGAGGGCATTATGACCGTTACGCCTCACTCCGGAAGTATTCGCACCAAACAAGAGTTTGGCGATTATCAACTCCATATGGAGTGGAGCGCCCCCACCGAAATCGTAGGGGAGAGCCAAGGACGTGGCAACAGCGGTGTCTTCATGCAGGGTCGCTATGAAGTGCAGATCTTGGACTGCTATCAGAATGAGAGTTATGCCAACGGTCAGGCCGGTAGCATCTATAAGCAGACTCCGCCGCTGGTCAATGCGTGCCAGAAACCGGGCAAATGGAACACCTATGATATTATCTACACCGCACCGCGCTTCAAAGAGGACGGATCGTTGCAATCCAACGGACGCATCACCGTGTTGCACAATGGCGTGTTGATCCAAAACAACACCTTGATCTTAGGAACCACCGAATTCATCGGCTTCCCCAAGATCGTAGCTCACGGCAAGGGCCCGATCATCTTGCAGGATCACCTCAATCCGGTTCGGTTCCGTAACATCTGGATTCGGGAGTTATAGGCTTACCCTTCGATCCCTCGCGCTCCGACGTCGGTGCATCATCGGTGGTCGGTAGTGAGCGGGGGGCGTCAGACCTTTCGGGGTCGTTGCTGTATGTGTGGATCATTCCAAACGTACAGTAACGACCCTGAAATTTTATACAGCAACGACCTTCCTCAGAATGGAGAAGTTAGCAGAAGGGAGATCCTGTACATGATGCATTGATATTCAACGCGTTGATTATGACGAATTTTTCACAACAGCGGTTTCCCATCCGCTCCGATGCGGTAATTCAGGTTGGCGCGAGAGGCCTGAGAGAGCTGAAATTGGCGACGGATGCGATAGATCTTGCCATCCTTCAATAGCCACGCTCCCGTCTGATGGAAACGGAACGGCACCTCACGCTCCACACACTGAGCCCGCACGTGCAACACCCAGTCGTAGTCACAGATTCGAGCCTCCGCACCCGACTCCCCGCCCACCGAGACCTCCTCGATCGTTGCATCGAGGTAGGGGAGAAGGTTCACTGCCTCCAGCATGGGGGCGACAATAATCGCCTTGTGTTGCAGGGGAAGTTGTGCAAAGATCGTAAGTCTAAAATCGGCCATGGCTTGATTCTCCACCGTGCAACCCACACAAACATTCGGGTATCCCGCACCCCAATCCTCCGGCGTGCAGGCCATAAAGCGATCAATGCGTTTGGTAAAGAAAAAGAAGAGACAATCACTCCGCTCCCGCATCATTGCCCAAGCCTCGGCACGCCAAGAGTCGGCCTCTGCCACCAGAAAGTCGGAGGTAAAACAGGTGAAGATCACACTGCCTGACGGGATCTTGTAGCTGTGATCTCTTTTGCGTCGCACGGGCAACGTGAAGTCGGCATTTCGGGTCACTTCAGCACTCTGCTTCTCCGCTCCATACATCGCATCTTGCCGATAGACGTAACAATAGCGACACCCCGGACTCACCTTCGTGCATCCGTGCCACGGGTTCCAAGCATAGGAGCGTGCGGAGTGGGACATCTGTATGCGTTGAGCGTTGAAATTTCAGGTGCGTCGTGTAGCGGCTCAAAACCCTACCTGTCCGTAGATCCGGAGGATTGGGCAGAGGTCGCCATCGGATTTTGAGCGTAGGCTAAGACCGATGCAATAGCGTTTCGTGTGGACTTACAATCGACGCAGTTGACTGCGCACAATCCAACGATGGAAGGGGCGAATTACGGTAAAATAGAGCCGTCCTCCTCGATGATGGAAATCGACTTGGGTGGTCACGCTGACCCTTTGTTTTTGTCCAGAGAGGGGCGATACGGTCACGAAAACCCGAAAATCCAAGTGGCGATCTTGCAACCCCAGCAGTACCTCCTCGTCACTTTCGTGTTGGATCATCGAGGTAAGATGGTGTTCAAAACGCTGGGTTTGAAGTCCAAACGGTTTCATGCACACATCCCGTAGGGCCAACAACCCTCGAATCCAACCCGGGAACTCGGTAAATAACCTACGCATCGCCTCCGGAGCGGTCAGTGCGGCAGAGCCCACCGCAAGCTCACGGGTATACGTATCCGCATAATCGGCCATCGTGTCCTACCGCTTGAGTTGATATTGGGCTTTCAGCTTGGCTTGTTCCTCCTCGGAGCGTGAAGCGTAGTAGGCCTTCCATCCCGGACAGAACCGAATGTGCCAACGCCAAAAACGGCCTCTCAACGACCGCGGATTCCGATCATACTGCGCGCGCAGGGCGCAATCATTACAATGTGATTCCATTTTTCGTATTTGCATGAGGTCTTTTCCCGCTATCTCTATTTCAATAGATAGATGGTCTCCTCTTTGCGTTTCATCAAATAGTGTTCTCGGGCATATTGCTCCAAGAAACGATCGTTCTTCAAGCGTTCGAGGATGGTGCTGTCTTCGGTAATCTTCTGCTGATAATAGCTCTTCTGTTGCTCCAACTCCTCAATATGTTGTTTCAGACGCCATGCCTCGATCAAGTTGTTCTTGTCGAAGACCATCACCAACAGCACAAAGCCGGCAAGGGTTATCACCCATAACCGCCGATCCTGAAGAAATGCGTTGATCCGTTTCATGTTGTCGTGTGTTCCAAATTCAATGCAAAATACCCCCACGCCGAAGG
>JAQUZZ010000109.1 GCA_028691095.1 Alistipes sp.
GAATCGCCTAGCGGACGAGATGCCGTTTCGTGGATGGACCTGGTTGTCCAGTTGGTGGCGGCAATACGGTCCGCGCGACAACGAGCAGTATCGCCGGAACGGCCAACGAGTTTATCGACCGCCAAATGATTAAATACCTGCTCCCCCACGACGAAGCCATGGATGCCTTAGGCGTCTACGGCGCTGTGGCCAAACTGGGAGTGATCCTGATCCTCTTCACGCAGATGTATCGCTATGCGGCCGAGCCCTATTTCCTCTCGTCCTTCAAAAAAGAGGATTTCAAAACCAGCAACGCGGTTGCCATGAAGTACTTCATCTGGGTCTCGATCACCATTTTTCTGGGCATCACCCTCTTCAGCGACCTCTTTGCCCTGCTCATGGGACGCGACTTCCGTCAGGGCATCTTCATTCTCCCGATCATCCTGCTCTCCAACATCTTTGCCGGCATCTGGCTGAATCTCTCCTTTTGGTACAAAAAGACTGGAGCCACCCGCTACGCCTTATGGATCACGGGCACGGGACTCCTGTGCACCATAGGACTCAACCTCTATCTCACCCCGCGACTGGGGTATCAGGGTGCAGCACTCGCGCGATTGGGCTGCGAAACCGCCATGGTGCTACTCAGTTACTACCTTTGTCGGCGACACTACCCGATTCCCTATGATCTGCGACGCATCGGGAGCTATTTCCTCTGGGGAGGCGTCGCCTACGGACTCTCGTTGCTGAGTCGCGAACTCCCCGTGGGGCTCCATTACGGCTGCAATCTACTCCTGCTGGCCGGATTTATAGGCTATGTGCTGTACATCGAAAAGATCGACCTGCGCGGCGTGCTTCGTGCGGTGCTTCATCGTCACTAAGCGCCGTGTGTTATGTATCTCCTCTTTACCCCGAACCGTTGAGCAAGAAGCAAATCTGAAAAGTTTCACGAAACTCACGCCATAAACCGTATCACTCATGAAGATCAAAGTCATCAACCGCTCCGCCTACGACCTCCCTCACTACGAGACTCCCAGTGCTGCCGGCATGGACGTACGCGCCAACCTCACCGAACCGCTGTGCCTCGCCCCCTTGGAACGCGCGCTGGTTCCGACCGGCCTCTATGTCGAACTTCCCGAAGGATACGAGATGCAGGTGCGCCCTCGCAGCGGACTGGCCGCGAAGCACGGCATCTCGGTCGCCAACGCCCCCGGAACCATCGACCCCGACTATCGCGGAGAGATCCGTGTGATTCTGATCAACCTCTCCAACACCCCTTTTGAGCTGCTTCCCGGGGAGCGAATCGCCCAGTTGATCGTTGCACGCTTCGAGTCGGTCGAGTGGGAGCCCACCGAAGCATTATGCGACACCCAACGCGGTGCAGGCGGTTTCGGCTCGACGGGACGCTAAAGGCTCTACCACCCCACCTTCCCCCCCGTGCGAATCAAGAGCGCCATGTGCACAGCGGAGGGAGTATAGAGGAAAACATTCGGTCAAAAGCAGGGGAAGCGCGGATGCAATGCCGTAAAATTCCCGCTTTTTTCCTATTTTTGTTCGGTGCACGGCGACTCTTCCCTAAGGGGAGTCACCTCCATCGGCACACCTCGCCACAACAGCGCGCGGGGCAGACATCAAAAACGAGACATTACCTTGCAATTCAAAGAGATCTTGGGACAACAGCCGATTCTTCGGCATTTGGCTGCGAGCGTTGCGCGCAACCGAGTGAGTCATGCGTTGCTTTTCACCGGGCCCTCCGGCACCGGAGCCCTCCCGATTGCGGTGGCCTTTGCCCAATACCTCAACTGTCCCCATCGACACGACGGGGAGTCCTGTGGCGTGTGTCCCTCCTGTCTTCAGATGCAACAGTTGACCCATCCCGACGTCCATTTCGTCTTTCCGGTCAATACGCCCAAAGGCTCCGGCTCGTCGGAGAAGCCACTGAGCGATCACTACCTCGACCGCTGGAGAGCCCTCTTCCTGCGCACCGGAGGCTATTTCGACGAACCGATGTGGTACTCCGCACTGGAGATCGACAACAAACAGGGAAATATCAGCGCCTTTGAAGCCGACCAGATTCTACATAAACTCTCCTTCAAATCCTTTGAGTCGGAGTTTAAGATCGTCATCCTGTGGCTTCCTGAGCGCATGAATCTTCAGGCCGCCAACAAACTTCTGAAAATCATCGAGGAGCCTTGGGATAAAACGCTGTTTCTGTTCGTCACGGAAGCACCCGACAAATTGTTGTCAACCCTGCTCTCCCGCACCCAGTCCATTCAGATTCCGATGCTCCAACCCGAAGAGATCGCACGGTATCTGATCGCGACCCATCACACCCCTGAGCAGGAGGCTCACAAAGTCTCACACCTCTGCCAAGGCGACCTCTTGGAGGCCGAACGACTCATCGACGAGCAGCAACACCCCGCCAACGACTATCTGGAACTCTTCATCCGCCTCATGCGACTGAGCTACGAAGATCGCCACATGGAGTTGCTCGAATGGGCCGACACGGTGGCCACGCTGGGACGCGAAGAGCAAAAACAGATGCTCGAAAACTTCATCCGACTGCTGCGCGACAGCTATATGCTGACCGCCGGAGTCCACGAAATCGCCTTCCTTTTCGGTCGCGAATACGACTTTTGCAAGAAATTTGCTCCGTTTGTCAACAACCGCAACATCGAAGCCCTGGTGGCGGAGATGGAGCGAGCCTTGCAGCAGGTGGCGCAAAACGGGAATCCGCGCATGATCTTTCCCCATTTTGCCCTCTCCATCAGCAAAATGATCGGTCGGATCTAACGGCGCCCCCACCCGCTGACCGACCCCAATCCCCACAAATTCTAACACTTATTCGCTTCACGTCATGGCTCGCGTCGTACTTATCACCGGAGGAAACATCGGCCCCGTCGCTCAAACGCTCGCCGCAGCACGCCAAGCCTTGATTGCGGCCGTTGGCGCAGAGGAGTGCGCCTCGACCCTGCGACGCTCCGCCCCTTGGGGCTTCGAGGCCAAAGAGCAATTCCTCAATCAGGTGCTCATTCTGCACACCTCTCTTTCACCCGAAGCGGTGCTCCAACAAGCCCTTGCCATAGAGGCACGGCTGGGACGACAACGTACGGCCGGCACCACGGGATACCAATCCCGACCGATCGACATCGACCTGCTCTTCTATGACGATCGGGTCTGTGCGACTCCGACCCTCACGCTTCCCCATCCTCGGATTGCGGAACGAGCCTTTGTCTTGGCTCCGCTCTGTGAGATTGCACCGCAATGGATGCACCCCACCCTGCATCAAACCGCAGCCGAACTCTATGAGGCACTGCTCCAAGGTGAAAAACGATAGAATCTCAGGAAAAATCACTACCTTTGTTCGTTAAAACCTCTCTCAAAGAGGCCGGGCACCAGACCCGCAACCCTTTTGACCGGATTAGACTCCTGCTTCAATGATGAGTATAAAAGAGATCGCTATCTATAAACGTATCGTACAGTGTGGAATTCTCATGCTGTGCTGTATGCTGTTCCTCTACCGATGTGCCAGCGTCGCCCAGCCTCAGGGAGGCCCGCGCGACACCTTGCCCCCCCGCATCGTCGCCATGACGCCGGCCTACGGCACCACGCACTTCACCGGAAAACGGATCTACATCGAATTCAACGAGTACGTCCAGATCAAAGACCAACAGAAGGAGTTCTTCACCTCGCCCTTCATGCGCAAGAAGCCCTCGATCATGCTGCGGGGTCGAGGCGTGCAGATCGACCTGAAGGAGGATCTCGACTCCAACCGCACCTATGCCCTCAACTTCGGCAAAAGCATCTCGGACAACAACGAGGGCAACCCCTACACCGGACTTCGCTACGTCTTCTCGACAGGAGACGCCATCGACTCGATGCTCATGTCGGGCTACACGGTGGATGCCAACAAGGGCGATACGGTAGGCAATGTCTACCTGCTCTTCTATCCCGCATCGCTGGACTCGATCCCCGATTACGACTCCACCCTCTTCAAAAATGCCGCATCCAGCGTCGCCCGTTCGTTCCCCAACGGCATCTTCATTGCCGAGAACCTCAAACCCATCGACTATCGGATCTACGCCCTGCAAGACAACAACTCCAACATGGAGTATGAACCGGGCGTCGATCGGGTCGCCTTCTTGGATACGGTCTACAATCCGCTCCAGATGCCCCCGTTCGATATTTGGTATGACACAACTCGCCGATACCTCCAGGCCAATCCGCAACTGATGTTCCGTCTGTTTCAGGACACCCCTTTCCGACGCCAGAACTTCTCGGGAGCCTCACGTCCCCAGGGGAATAAACTCGTCTTCAACTTTTCGGGAGCCTTCCCCGACATTCGGGAGCTGAAGTTCGACGAAATCGACTCGTCTCAGATTATGGTGGAGTACATGACCCCGCGTCACGACACGATGACCCTGTGGATCCACGCACGCGACACCTCCTTGTCCGACACCCTGCATGGACGACTGATCTACATGAAACACGACAGCCTGATGCGCCTCTACCCCGACACCCAGAAGTTGCGTCTGGCATGGCGTCATATCGTGAAGAAAGAGGAGAAAAAGAAGAAAAACGATACACTCCCCGAACCCAATCCTTTCAAGGTCAGGGTTTCGGGAGGCACCTCCATCAATCCGGAGAAAAACATTCCCTTTGAGTTTGAGTATCCGCTATGGAGCATGGACAGCAGTGCCATCACCCTCGAAAAACTCCCGGGCGCAGCGGGCGATGCCAATAGCAACGCCAACAACCCGCCCAAGTCCGACCCCTCGAAGCCGGGAGAGAAGGTTCGCTTCACCTTCCGTCGCGACTCGGTGAACTTGCGCAAATGGACGCTCTCCGCACCGTGGGTTGCGGAGGCACAGTATCGCCTGCTCATCCCCGCCGGAACCTTCCAGAACTACAACGAGGAGCAGAACGACACCCTCAAAACAGAATTTTCCATTGATGCCCCCGATAAATATGCCAGCCTCACCCTCAACCTTGAGGGCAAGAGCCCCGAGAGCGAATACATCGTACAGATCGTAAAACCCGACGGCTCGCTGCTCAAAGAGGTGCCTCATCTGCGTACCGGAACCCACACGTTGCAATACATCGAAGTGGGAACGATTAAGATTCGCATCATTGAGGATCTGAACCGCAACGGGCGCTGGGACACCGGATCGCTGACGGCACGCCGACAACCCGAACGCGTCGAGTTCTTTGCCGACGATGCCAACAACGAAGTGATCGAAACCAAAGCCAACTGGGAGGTCGTCTATGACCTGAAGATGGATCAACTCTTTGGCCCGGTCACCATGGAACGCATGAATGCCAAAATTGCTCGCGACAACGAGATACGCCTCAAAGAGTTAGCCAAGAAACGAGCCGAAAAGGCGAAAAAAGATAAACAGGGTCACGGCTCCTCGAACAGTGGCATGGGAGTGAGCAGCGGTATCGGCGGCATGAGTAACATCAGCAACACCGTCGGAGGCCGTTAAGGTGGCGCAGCACCCCCAAACGCTTCACGGCAGGAAGCACAAGATCTCTCCAAACCAACCACAGATGAAAAAAGAGTTTCGACATATTTTCGGCGTGTTTCTTCTCTTCACCCTCCTTGCACCCTCGCTCTACGGGCAACATTACATCGGAATCCGCGGAGGTTGGGGGGGAGGTTCGGCTCGCTTCACGCCCGTCAAGGAGACCCAAGCATGTAGTTGGCGGCTATGGAAAAATCTTTAATACTGTAGCCTAAGTTGACTTCAAAACCATGGGCTCCGGTTGCTGTCGATAAATCGAAATAATCAGTCC
>JAQUZZ010000110.1 GCA_028691095.1 Alistipes sp.
GGGCATCGGAGGCACGGGAGTCGGCCGCAATCACATCGGCCACCGCTTCAGCCTGCGAAAGATCCATCTTGCCGGCCAAAAAGGCGCGTAGGGTAAACTCTCCGGGGGTGGCCATGCGCGCACCGGCAGCAATCAGCAATCGCAGGATCTCCTGCTGAATATAGGGTGAGGCATGACAGGAGATCTCCAGCATATCCTCTCCGGTGTAGGAGTGAGGGGCGCGAAAGAGCGAGATCAGCACATCGTCGATCACACGCTCCTGTTCGCAGATTGTGCCGTAATGCAGGGTAAAACCCTTGGAATCGGCCAAACCCTTGCCTTGTGCAGGACAAAACAAAGCGTTTCCCATCGCGATCGCTTGAGGTCCACTCACGCGAATCAACGTAATAGCCCCTCCGATGCCGGAGGCTATGGCCGTTATTGTATCGTTCGTTGTATTCACCATCTGCTTCGATTTAAGCTGCGTGTTAGTTAACGGGAGTTTCACGAATTGCAAGCCCTCACAAGCGATAGGAAACTATTACGTTTCCAATCCGTGAAACTCCCGTTAAAGGCTTTTTGCAAAAGCCTTATCTTTCTTCGATAACCCCCTCCCATCCTCCTCCACACCGTTGGGGGAGGAGCGGGTCAGCGGTATTTCATGTATTGCGAGCCCTCACAAGCGATAGGAAACTATTACGTTTCCAATCCGTGAAACTCCCGTTAAAGGCTTTTTGCAAAAGCCTTATCTTTCTTCGATAACCCCCTCCCATCCTCCCCCACACCGTTGGGGGAGGAGCGGGTCAGCGGTATTTCATGTATTGCAAGCCCCCACAAGCGACTGGAAACTGTTACGTTCCCAATCCGTGGAACTCTCGTTAAAGGCTTTTTACAAAAACCTTTAACGAGAGAGCTTGAGGGTTTGTCCGATTTTGAGTTTCGTACTTTTCAAATTATTCCACTGCATCAAATTGGCCACGGTCGTCCCGTTCTTGCGGGCAATGACGCCCAAGGTGTCTCCGTTCTTCACACGATAGGTCTTTGCCGGTGGAGCTTGAAAATCATCCCCCGAACGACCTCCACTTTGGGAAGAATTCGAGGAGGATGAACTGGAAGAACTGGACGGACTGGAAGAATTGGAAGAGGAAGTCGCCAACGCCAATTTCTCTTCGTTCTCGACAATCTGTTTCTCGCTCTCTTGCTCCAATTGCAGTTCCTGTGCCACAAAACGGGCAATGGACTGCTGCGGCAACACCAGCGGATAGTTCCGCACCGTGGCGGGAATTATGTCCTGCTTATATTGCGGATTGAGCAATCGCAACAGATCCAAGGGCACATCGGTGGCGGCCTCCACCCGTTTCAGGTCGAGATGCCGCGAAACCATCACCGTATCGGTCACCAGTGGCAGGGGCGACTCAAAGGGCACAAGGCCGTAGTCGGCATGGTAGTGATAGAGGTAGGTGAGGGCTACCAAGGCCGGAATGTAGTCGCGGGTCGAAGTGGGCAGGTAGGGGTAGATATCCCAATAGGTGGTTGCATTGGCTCCGGCACGCTGAATGGCTCGATTGACATTTCCCGGGCCGTAGTTGTAGGAGGCCAAGGCCAGCGTCCAATCCTTATAGATGGCATAGAGCTCCTTGAGATAGTGACACGCCGCACGGGTGGAGAGCATGGGATCGCGACGTTCATCGACCATCGAGGAGATCTCCAGTCCATACTGCCGACCGGTGGGCAACATAAATTGCCACAATCCGACAGCTCCCCCCGGCGAAGTGGCGATCGGGTTGAGAGCCGACTCCACCACCGGCACAAATTTCAGCTCCAGCGGCAGGTCGGCGCGCGCCAACTCCTGCTCGATCAGGGGAAAGTAATACTTTCCATAGCCCAACATCCGGCGGGTAATCGACTTATGGGTTGTGGTGTAGGCAACCAGATACTTCTTGATAATCTCGTTATAGGGGAGGTGGATCGGGCTCACGATGGCCTTGAGTCGAGGACGGCATACGGCATCGGTAATTGTCGAAATGGCGGGCAGATAGCGTGACGTATCGAGTTGCAGATACTCCTGAAGGTGCTCGGCATAGGCCGTGGCGATCTTGGCCTGCTGCCAACTGGCAATGACCGAGTCGTAGTAGGCCGGCGTTTCGGCAATATGAAGCTGATCTTGCGGGAGGTCGGAACTCTGCTGACCGCGGAGCGAAAGGGCACAGCCCATCGGAATCATCCAAAAGAGAAGAAGCAATCGGTTCATAACGGATATAGATCGTGGGTTGATATCGTAGTTTTAACGTCAGTTTCGCTCCTTGTAGAAAAAGGGATGAACGCCTCTCTTCCGTTCCTTTCCCAACGGGCTGGAGAAGAGGGTGAAACGGATCCGAGGCAGGACGCGAAGTCGGTCGCTTAAAAATTCATCCGGAACGCCACACCCAATCCATTGACCGAACTGGTACGCATCGTGTACATCTGCACCATCGTCGGCTCAAGGGTCATGGAGAGGTCGTCGCTGATGTCGTAATCCTTCATGTGAGCATCCACGTGGGCATCAATGATATTCAGGATATAGAGTCCTGCCGTGATGATGATACACAGGTCGCGGTTGCGTCGATAGTTGTCCTTCAGCTTCTTCAGATAAGAGGCCTCATAGCGGCCATTAAACTCATCCACCGTATTTGGATCACCGTCGGTCGCCAAGTCGTATGCCAATTTGAAGCGTTCGTAACCCCGATTGTTGAAATCAATCGTGTAGCCCATCGTGGCTATACCCCCCAGCACAATCGGAACTTTCCAATAGCTCTTATTGTAGATCTGGCCGGCTCCCGGGCAGATCGTAGAGAGCGTGGTCGCCTTCTTGATGCTATTCACCGGCCCTTTGTAGTTGAGGGCTGCATCCCCGATGAAATAGAGGTAGCTACCGATGGCTCCTACAAAGAGCAGCGTGCGCGCCGTGTTGTGACGGATCATCGGCCCCTCGACCGGATCCAACTCCTCCTGAGTGGCATTCTTCCGTTTCAGAGCGTCATACTGGGAGCGATACTCCCGATATTTGCTATTCTGCTGAAACGCAAAGTAAGCGGCCGTACCGACCGTGCCATAGAGCAACGGAATCTTCCAGGCCTGCTTGTTGTAGAGCTGTCCGAATCCCGGAGCAATGGCCGAAAAGGCACAGACGCGCGAGATGGGAATCGTATCCCGAAACAGACGGCTATACCGCACGGTCACCGTATCCCGATCAAGACGCGCCTGTCGACGACGTTCGCGAGGGGTGGTGGTGGTGTCCATCGCCAGTGGCGTCAGGGACAAGGCCTTGAGGGTTGCCGAGTCGCGCTGCAACGAATCCTTGGCCAACGAGTCGGTCACGGGTGGGGTGAGCGTATGGCGCAATCCGCCCTCGATGCGGTAACGGGTCGAGGGATCCTGAGCCGACACCGGCTCACTCCCCATGCTCCATAAAAACATAAAAACGGCAATCCATACCGTTGTACTACAAAGCCCTCGAAGAGGGTATATGTGCTCCATAAAGCATCTCATGCCTTAGCTGTTTACGGCGGCCAACGATTTCCGCTCCGCGGGCCGCTGCTTTAGGGGAGGTTAGCGTTCGAACGTACTAAACTTGCGTACGAATTGCTCGATCTGTTCGTCCGAATCGAATCCGATAACGATCTTTCCTCCTCCTTTATTGTTCTTTTTGATACTGATCTCCTGGGTAAAGAAACGTTCCAGATGATCGACTAAACGGCTGTAACTCTCCGGAAACTCTTTTTCTTCGGGCATCGACTCCTGTGCGACGTGCTGACGCTGCACCAACTCCTCCACCTGACGTACCGAGAGCGATCGTTTGAGGATTCGCTTGAGAAGTGCCAACTGTTGGGTTTCGGAGGTGAGTCCGGCCAAGGCACGGGGGTGCCCCATCGAGATGAGATCTTCACGCAGTGCCAGCTGCACCTCACCGGGCAATCGCAACAATCGCATATAGTTGGCCACCGTCGAGCGTTTCTTGCCTACCCGATCGGCCAAAACGTCTTGGGTCAGGCTGCACTCGTCCACAAGGCGTTGCAAACTCAGTGCCACCTCCATTGCGTTGAGATCCTGCCGCTGGATGTTCTCCACCAAGGCCATCTCCAACAACGCCTGGTCGTCCACCTCGCGGATATAGGCCGGAATGCTCTCCAAACCCGCCATCTGCGAAGCTCTCCAACGTCGCTCCCCGCTCACGATCTTGAAATTCTCAGCCTCACGCTTGACGGTGATGGGCTGAATCACTCCCAAGGCACGAATCGAGTCGGCCAGTTCGGACAGAGCCTCCTCGGGAAACAACGTACGAGGTTGACGAGGATTGGGAACAATCCGCGCAATTTCGATCTCCTCAAAAGTTGTATTCTTACTCTTTTCGGGAAGTGCCGTCCCCTCGATTTCAAAGATGGCTCCTAATCCTCTTCCGAGTCCTTTCGCTTTGGGATTCATATCAGTCGGTGTTAACGCTTATTCTTTTTGATAAACTCTTTGGCCAAATTCAGGTAGTTGATGCTGCCCGTGGAGGTGGCATCGTACAGCAAAGCCGGCTTCCCGAAACTGGGAGCCTCGCTCAGGCGGATATTCCGCTGAATGATCGTCTTGAACGCCAAATCGCCAAAGTGCTCCTGCACCTCTCCCACCACCTGGTTGGCCAAACGAAGCCGCGAGTCGTACATGGTCAGCAGAAAACCTTCGATCTCCAATCCGGGGTTGAGCTTGGCTTGGGTCATCTTGATCGTATTGAGCAGTTTGCCCAAACCCTCCAAGGCGAAATATTCGCATTGCACCGGGATCAACACGCTGTCTGAGGCCACCAGCGCATTGAGCGTAAGCAGACCCAAAGAGGGCGAGCAGTCGATCAAGATAAAATCGTAACGATCGCGCAACGGATCCAAAATCGACTTCATCCGTTTCTGTCCATCCTCGATCTCCAACAGTTCGGTCTCGGCACCCACCAAATTGATATTGGAGGGCAAAATATCCAACTTCTTGACCTCCGAACTCTGCACGATGATCTGTTCGGCCTGTGCGCTGCCCGTGATGCAGTCATAGATGCCCTGTCCGTTGATATCCAACCCCAGACCCGAAGTCGCATTGGCCTGCGGATCAGCATCGACCAGCAAGATCCGTTTGCCTAATACCGCCATACTGGCGGAGAGATTGATGGCGGTCGTGGTTTTGCCCACCCCACCTTTTTGGTTGGCCAGTGCTACAATTTTACCCATATTTTTCTCTTAAGCACAACGTGCTATTTATTAGCAATCAACACATCGGTATATCAAGCATATACCGTGAAGAAAAGGCTCTTAAGCACAACGTGCTATTTTATTAGCAATCCATATATCGGTATATCAAGCATATATCGTGAAGCGAGGGCTCAATCCTTCTTTTCGGTCACTTCGTATCGACGCTGTATCTTGCGCTTCTCTTCGCCCATAGCCTTATGCGTACACCCAACCCAATCACAAAATAATCCAAGGCGTCCATTCTGCCTTTATAGAGCTTTCCACCTGCAATTTAGCGGATCGACTCACACAGGACGATGCCCCCACGGGTATGCGACCTACAAGCAGGAATAGTGGTGCAAGATAGCAATTTTTTAGCAAATCTCCATCTTCGTGGCGGATTCCACCGACCTGCACCCTGCGACACCACTTCTACATCTCTTCCAAGGCAAAACGAATCGCCCGATTCAACTGTTGATTGAAATCGAGGGTGGTACGCAACGCTTCGAGACATCGCTCGGTGAGCGCATC
>JAQUZZ010000111.1 GCA_028691095.1 Alistipes sp.
GAGGCGGAAGATCCGGCTGAGGGCATCGAGAGGGTGTTGAAGTCGGCCATGCGGGTGTAGGCTACGCCCAAGGTGAAACTGGTGAGTGCCCCATCACCCTGAAAGAGATTGAAGGCGACCCCCACATTCCCGATCACCCCTTTGGTCTTGGTGAAGTCGGTTTGACGATTCAGATAGTTGCTTTGGCTGGTGACCGAAGAGACGGAGAGCGTGATTCCTACGTCCGATCCGCGGTACATTCCTAAACCCGCCGGGTTGATCGACATAGAGGCTAAGTCGGCACCCAATGAGGTGAAGGCTCCTCCCAAGGCGGCACTACGTGCCGTACCGAAAGCGTAGTTGGTTTGCGAAAACCGCAATAAGTCTCCTGGGGTTTGAGCGGTTGCGGTCAGGGTAAGCAAGGCTGCGGAGCAGCCCGTCAGCAGGTATTTGAATCGTTTCATACCGTAGAAATTTTATCGTTGAGAAGATGAAAAGGGGAGAAGGGGGCTTCTCCCCGCTATATTTCGGATCACAAAAGAGACCTTAGAGGGCGAAACTTATCGACGGTAACCTCCGGCACTGCCTCCGCCTCCGGTCGATCCACCACTGCTACTGCCACCTCCGCTGAAGCCGCCGCCACCACCGAAGCTACTACTTCCGCCGAAGCTGCTGCTCCCTCCGCTGAAACTGCTTCGACTGCTGTTGTTGTAACTCGAAGAGCCCGAAGAACTCGAAGAACTCGAAGAGGAGGACGAAGAGCTGCTTCCGCGACGATAGGAGCTGCTGGAGCTGCCCGAAGAGGAGTTGGAGTATCCGCTATTGTTGTATGACGAGCTTCCGGTCGAGGAGCTACTGCTGGCAGAGGAACTTCCGCTCCCGGCTGTGGTCGATCGACGATAGCTGTTGTTGCTGCTCGACGCGGCGGACGAGGAGCTGCTGCTGTTGCCCTTCGACGCGGTGCTGCTTCCCGAGGAGTTGCTGACGCTGGATCCGGCACGACGGTAGGATCCGGAGACGCTCTGCGAAGAGGTCGTATTGTTTTTGTTCCCGCTCTGCGAGGTGCTTCCCGTGTAGCTCTCTCCGCGACGATAGGAGGAGGAGCCGCTGCCGCCCCCTGCATAGGAGGGACGTACGACGTTGCCCGAGGTGTTGCGCGGCCGGCCGTAGACCGTGTTCTTCGGATTGTATTTGTGGTAGTAAGGATCATGATACCCATAGTAGGGAGGGTAGTAGCCTCCACCGTGATGGGGAGGATAGGGAGGATACCATCCACCGTAACCCCAATAGTTCCAACCATAGTTCCAGCCGTAATTCCAACTGCTGTTCCAACCGTAGTTCCAACCCCACGGATCATAACCCCAGCCGTAGTTCCAGCTCCAATAGGGCGAGCCGCTCCACCACCAAGCGTTATTCCAACTCCATGAGGGATAACCCCAGCCCCAGTATCCGAGTCCCAAGTTGATGTTCACCGAAGAGCCTCCCCAGTCGCCAAAGAACGACGAGATGTATTTCGGTTCCACCCAAACCTGATCCCCGACCACCATGACGTTGTAGAAAGCAGGGTCGTATGCCGAGGCATAACGTCCCTCGGTGCTCTGGGCTGCATTTTGATAGCTTGATGCGGTGTTGTAGCTGGGTGAGTTGAGCCCACGCAGCCGTCGTTCATAGGAGTCTTCGTAGCTATCGGAGAGCACGCTGCTGTAAGAGGCCTCATTTTGTTCGGCTTCGCGTGCAGCGACCTCACGAGCCACGGCCTCTTGGCGTGCACGCTCTGCCTCTTCGGCGGCTTGTTGTGCGGCGATGCGATCGGCCTGCCGCTGTGCGCTGGCGACCGCAATGGCCGAGCGATTATGGGGAGCATAGAGATCATCATCGGCCGTGATCGATCGGCTGCTGTACACCGTGGCGCTGCATCCTCCCAAGGCGAAGAGAAGCAGAAGTCCTCCCAGGAGGGAATTTCGTTCTGTGCGTTTCATGGCATTCGAGTTTTAGGAGTCCGGATCTTGACGAAGCGTCGGATCCGATACCTTATATTATATATAACGAAAATCGTTCCTAAAAGTTGCAGCGTGATGCCTCTTTGAGAAGGTTCCCGTCATAAAATCAAGATGCGAGAAAATGGGAGGGATGTTGCATGGCGTATGAAATTTCGTGGAGCATCCTCAGGCTCGATCGCTTCTTTAGGTCAAAGGTACTTAATTTTTATAAAAGTGAGGAAAAAACAGTACCTTTGTAGAACTTGGAGGAGGAAAATCAATGCCTCACGATATGAGGTCTTACTCCTCCCCAGACAGCTAACAATGCACACGGTGCTTAATTTTCAAAGATCCAAGAGATTGTAATATGGCAAAAGAGTTGAAAGAACTGACCTCCCGGGAGGAGAATTATTCCCAATGGTATAACGACCTGGTGGTGAAAGCAGGATTGGCCGAGAGTTCGGCCGTTCGAGGATGTATGGTCATCAAACCCTATGGATATGCCATTTGGGAGAAGATGCAGCGCGCTCTCGATCAGATGTTCAAGGATACGGGACACGAAAATGCCTATTTCCCGATTTTTATCCCCAAATCATTCTTCAGCAAAGAGGCGCATCACGTCGAGGGTTTTGCCAAGGAGTGTGCCGTGGTGACCCACTACCGATTGAAAAACGACCCGAACGGAAAGGGCGTGGTCGTCGATCCGGATGCCAAGTTGGAGGAGGAGCTGATCGTGCGCCCCACCTCCGAGACCATCATCTGGAATACCTATAAAAACTGGATTCACTCCTATCGGGATCTGCCGATTCTCTGCAACCAATGGGCCAATGTCGTGCGCTGGGAGATGCGTACGCGTCTGTTCCTTCGTACAGCCGAATTTCTCTGGCAGGAGGGGCACACTGCGCATGAGACACGTGAGGAGGCGATGGCTGAGGCACAGAAGATGATCGGGGTTTACAAGAACTTTGCCGAGGAGTGGATGAGCCTGCCGGTGATCGTGGGTCACAAGAGCGACAGCGAACGTTTTGCCGGTGCCGACGACACCTTGACCATCGAGGCGTTGATGCAGGACGGAAAGGCTCTCCAGAGCGGAACCTCCCACTTCTTGGGACAGAACTTTGCCAAAGCCTTTGACGTGCAGTTTGCCAATCGGGAAGGAAAGTTGGATTATGTATGGGCCACCTCTTGGGGTGTGTCGACCCGTTTGATGGGGGCGCTGATTATGGCTCACTCCGACAACAACGGGCTGGTGCTGCCTCCGAAATTGGCTCCGATACAGGTTGTGATGATTCCTATATATAAAGGTGCGGAAGAGTTGGCTCAGATGACCGAGCGACTGGAGACGATTGCCGCGGAGCTCAAGCAACGGGGCATCAGCGTCAAGATCGATACCCGGGACAATGTGCGGACGGGATTCAAGTTCGCCGAGTATGAACTCAAGGGGGTGCCGGTGCGTTTGGCAATGGGCCCTCGCGATCTGGCCGGAGGTACGATCGAACTGGTGCGTCGCGATACGCTGGAGAAGGAGACCGTTCCTCAGGAGGGATTGGTTGAGGAGGTCGAGCGGATGTTGGCGGAGATGCAACATGCGATCTTTGAAAAAGCACGAGCCTTCCGCGATCGGATGATTACACGCGTCGAGAGCTACGAGGAGTTCAAACGGGTGCTGGACGATAAGGGTGGATTTATCTTGGCCCACTGGGATGGAACCCCCGAAACCGAAGAGTTGATCAAGAATGAGACGAAGGCCACCATTCGCTGTATCCCCGTGGATGCACCCGAGGAGGAGGGCGTCTGCATGATCAGTGGCAAACCTTCGCATCGTCGCGTTCTCTTTGCACGGAGTTACTAAGCATACAGATACTTTATATCCGGGGGAGACGGTTCGTAGGAGCCGTCTCCCCTTTGGTTTGTAGGGACGAAGCTGCATCGGTGTGGATCCGCATGACGGATTCGTCGTAGGAAGGGTGTAAAAAATCCTGAAATGTTCAGAGAACAAGTGGAGATTATGCCTATCTTTAACATGAATTCGATCTAAGAATAGGTATTAGCAAGTAACGTAGCTGTATATATAAGGCATATACCAAGGCCAAAGGGCTCAATCATTCTAAAGATCTTATATCGAACTTGGGTTAATCCTCCTTCCTAAAATGAATACGTATGAGATTTGAGATGAAGAATCTAATATGGAGTGTAGCCCTGCTCTTTGTCGTGGGCTGCACTCCGAAGGGGTCGGTGGAGGCACCGGAGATTCCTTGCGTGAAGGTGGAGATCCCGTCGATGCGAATCGGTGCGTGCGATTCGCTCTTCGGTGCGGCGCGGGTGGTGGTGCTGGAGACCACCTCGGAATCTCTTCTGGAGCAGATTACAAAGGTGGTGGTGAGACAAGGAAAACTCTTTGTGCTGGATGCGGCGTCGGATCGCATCTGTGTCTTCGATACGACGGGTCGGTTTATCCGGTCGATCTTTCGGCGCGGGCGAGCTGCCGGAGAGTATGACGGCTTGAGTGATTTTTGTCTGGATCCTCATACCGGAGCAATGATTTTGTATGCAGATCGGCCGAACAAGCTGATCTATCTCGATGCGGAGGGCTCTTTCCTTCGCGAGGTAAAACTCGCTCCCGGCCTCTTCTATGAGGTGGCGTGTCGCGACACGTTGCTCTATGGCGTGAATTGTGAAGCCATGGATGCAGAGCATGCTGTGAGTGTACTGGAGGTGCAGACCGGTGCGGAGCGGTCGCGGGTGAAACTGGCGCAACGGATTCCGTGTGCCACCTTTGGCGTCGGCCGTCTGGCACTGAATAGTCAGCATCTGAATTTTACGTGTCGCTACAACGATACCCTCTATCGAATGGAGGGCGAAAAGGCGCTGCCATGGATGGTGTTTGACTACGGAGCGTCGACTTTCCCCTCTCGTTGGTTCCGAGAGCCTCCCTCCGAGAGAGCGTTGCAGGAGTCGATGACCCAACATAATACGATCTTTACGACACTGAATGTGACCGAAAATGACTCCTTGGTCTGCTTTACGACCAATCTGTCGGGGATGGGAATCCTGCATAAGGCCGATCTTACGGCAACTTATTTTACGCTGCTTTGCGACCGAACCCTCCATTTGATGCTGCATCGCATGATTCCCGTTGAGTCTGTGGAATCGGAATCCTCCGCGGTGGTGGGCTTTCAACAGACCCTTTCGCAACTTAAAATGGTTGCCGCATCCCCGCAATCGAAGATTCCGGCTCCTTTGTCTACCCTGATTTCGGCGCTTCCGGAGGATAATAATCCGGTTTTGTTCCTCTATGGGATGGCCGAGTGAGCCGAAATCGAGGCGATATGCGAACAAACTCGTACAATTTCACGCTATGTTTTGCCGAAATCCGATCCCCCGGATTTGGGATCTTTGCCCTCAATGGCCTATAATCGCCCCTTGGGGGGTGGATAGCGGGGAATGAAGGGGTCGATCTTAAACAACTGACAGATAGGTTTGTGCTCTGTATAGACGAAAAATAATCAAAAATAACGACAGAAATATTTGGAAAGACGGAAGGAAAAGCTCTATATTTGCACCCGCTGAACGAGAGATACAGGGTTGAGCAGGGTTCTGAAAAGAGTTGAAAAAATTCAAACAAAGATTTGGATGTTTAAAAATAATCCTTACCTTTGCACCCGCAAAACATCGGAGCGTTGAGGTTAGCGAGTGGTTCTGAAAATAGTTTGAAAATAATCTTCCAAAGATTTGGATGTTTAAAAAACATTAATTACCTTTGCACCCGCAAAAACTTATACCG
>JAQUZZ010000112.1 GCA_028691095.1 Alistipes sp.
GGGCCGACTCCCTCTCCCGTGTCCTGACCACGATCGACTCGCTCAACCTCTGCCACGGCTTTACGGCACAGGAGAGTCGCCGACAACAAGGAGCCGGAGCCTCTGATTCCGGTTGGTGGAGTCGCACCGTTTCAACGCCTTTGGGGTATTGGATCTCCGACCATTTTGGCGAATCCAAGCCCACGGAGAGCACCTCCCATCGTCCCGGAGCGGTCAGCGTGCTGGCCGTTACCCTCTCGGAGGCTCCCCAAGAGGGCGAGCAGGTCGTACTCCACACCACCATGAACCGTGGCGACCGGAGCATCCAGCTACTCCGCGGCGAACGCCTCACCTTCGATGCACAGAACTGGAACCAAACGGCCTATATGCTCTTCCAAGCCGATCCCAAACTCACAGAGGCAACCACCACCGAATTTCGGAGTGTCTCCGGCAATATTCCGTTTGCTTGGTCTACCACCTTCTTCGTATTGGCCGGAATGTTCCTCGGCTTCAGCCTCTATCATCGCTTCAAACTTCCTCGTCCCGCCTCGGACACCCGTCGCGAACAGATGACCTTCGGCATCGTCCTGCGCGAATTTTCAGCCACCTTTGCTTCGTTTTTCCGGAAACCCCAGGCCGTGGCTGCCATCTTCTTTATGTTGACCTTCCGTTTCTCCGAAGCCCAACTTCTCAAACTCATCAATCCCTTCCTGCTGGATGCTCGAAACCTTGGGGGACTGGGGTTGACCACCGGACAGGTCGGGTTGGTTTACGGCACGGTGGGGATTCTCGGCCTGACGATCGGAGGCATCATCGGGGGTGTGACGGCCGCGCGCGGAGGACTGCGTCGCTGGATCTGGCCCATGACCCTCAGTATGCTGCTGACCAGCGGAACGTTTCTGGTGCTGAGTTTCACCCAAACCACCAACCTCTGGACGATCAATGCCTGTGTCTTCGTCGAACAGTTCGGCTATGGCTTCGGCTTCACGGCCTATATGCTCTATCTGATGTACTATGCCGACGGCCCGCAAAAGACCGCCCACTATGCCATCTGTACCGGCTTTATGGCACTGGGTATGATGATCCCCGGAATGTTTGCCGGATGGCTGCAAGAGTTGCTGGGCTACCACAACTTCTTCATCTGGGTCATGATTTGCAGTATTGTGCCCATCGTAGCCGTCTCGCTGCTGCGCATTGATCCCACCTACGGCAAAAAGAAGAATGTTTAAGCACAGCGTGCTACGGATTAGCAATCACCCTGTCGGTAGATCCGGCATATATGCTCAATCCTTCTTTGGAATTTCTTAATTCAACATCGCCGCCCCTCTTTCAATCCTTTACAACGGGGCGGCGACGGTGGTCGAATAACCTTATAATCACGCTTTCAGATCGATAAAAAATGAAACGATACGGCTTACTTTGCTTATTTTTAGGATGGATTGGGATGTTAGGGGCGCGCCCCATCACCATCTCAACGGGCATTGAGGTGCTCAAACAGGAGCATTTCAAAACCTTGGAGGGGAAACGCGTGGGTTTGATTACCAACCCCACGGGGGTCGACAACCAGTTGCGTTCGACCGCCGATCTGCTTCATGAAGCCCCCAACGTGAAACTGGTGGCACTCTTCGGGCCGGAACACGGAGTGCGGGGCGATGCGCACGCCGGTGATAAGGTGGAGGGGCAAACCGATCCTGTTACCGGACTTCCGGTCTACTCACTCTATGGGAAGACCCGCAAACCCACCCCCGAGATGCTGCGTGGCATTGATGCTTTAGTCTATGACATTCAGGATATTGGATGCCGCTCGTTCACCTACATCAGCACCTTGGGACTGGCTATGGAAGCAGCGGCCGAACAGGGAATTGAGTTTATCGTGCTGGATCGACCCAATCCGTTGGGAGGTCTAAAAATCGAAGGCCCGGTCGTGGCCGAGGGATGCACCAGCTTTGTGGGACAATATCCGATTCCCTATCTCTACGGACTCACCTGCGGGGAGTTGGCACTACTGCTCAATGGCGAAAAGATGATCGGCAAATCGTGTAAACTCCACGTGGTAGCGATGGAGGGGTGGCGTCGAGAGATGCTCTACGAGGAGACCGGACTCCAGTGGATCGCCTCCTCCCCGCATATTCCGCAAGCCGAAACCGCCTTTTTCTATCCGGTGTCGGGGATCTTGGGGGAGTTGACCTATCTTTCGATCGGAGTGGGTTACACGCTCCCCTTTCAGCTCTTTGCAGCCGAATGGATCGATGCCGAACCCTTTGCCGCACGACTCAACGCGCTGAAGATTCCGGGCGTCCACTTCCGTCCGATCCACTTCAAACCCTTCTACTCCATCGGACAAGGGAAGAGCCTGCACGGGGTACAGGTGCATCTGACCGACTATGACAAGGCTCCGCTCTCGGATATTCAATTCTATGTCATGCAGGAGATTGCGGCACTATGGCCCGAACATTCGGTACTGCGTCATGCCGACACCACGCGCTTCGATATGTTCGACAAAGTCACCGGATCGCCCGAAGTGCGTCGTCGCTTTGCTACAACCTCTCGTTTCGATGCCCTACGCGACTACTGGTACAAAGATGTGGCAGCCTTCCGCACCCGAGCACAACGTTATTACCTCTATCAGGAGTAAGGCGTAAGCCACAACACGCCCCCGCTCCGATTCATCCCAATCAATCGGAGCAGAGTGCGGATACGGGGTGTACTTTGGGTTGATTGTGTTTGCTGAGGGTGCGTAGCGTCTAATCGGACAGCGACTCTCCGGTGTAGAGGGCTGCACGCAACTTGGCACTGCGCGATCGGGGGTTACGCTCCAACTCCGCCGCAGAGGGAACCAAGGCTTTGCGCGTCAAGACCTGCCAAGGGGTCTGCACACGTCCGAAAAAATCCTTAACCGGCGTACCACTGAAATTGCCACTCCGCATGAAGTTCTTCACCATGCGATCTTCCAACGAATGGTAGGTAATCACCACCAGCCGTCCCCCGGGTTTGAGCACCCGCAGGGTTTGCTCCAACATCATCTCCAAGGCATCCATCTCTCCGTTTACTTCGATGCGGATGGCTTGGAAGAGCTTGGCCAGAAATTTACTCTCGGCTCCGCGTGGGGTGACCGGAGCCACGGTGTCGATCAACTCGCCGATCCGCTCAATGGGGTGTTGGGTGCGTTGCTGCTCAATGCAGCGCACGATGCGATGAGCACCCTCCAACTCGCCGTACTCCCGAAAAATCCGCATCAACATCTGTGGGTCGTAATCGTTAATCACCTGTGCCGCTGAGAGTCGCGCGCGCTGATTCATCCGCATATCCAACGGAGCATCAAAACGGAAGGAGAAGCCCCGTTGCTGGGTGTCGAAATGGTGAGACGAGACGCCCAGATCGGCCAGAATGCCGTCTACGGCAGTCACCCCCCGATAACGCAGGGCCCCGTGCAGAAAACGGAAGTTGGACTCGACAAAGCAGAAGCGATCATCCTGAGGAGCATTGCGACGCGCATCACAATCCTGATCGAAACCATAGAGCCGCCCCTTGGGGGAGAGTCGTTCCAAGATTCCCCGCGAGTGCCCTCCTCCGCCAAAGGTAAGGTCAGCATAGATGCCTCCAGGTTGAAGGTCAAGCAGATCCAGACTCTCTTTGAGGAGCACCGGAATGTGATAGGGTTCGGAATTCGGATTCATAGCGGTTCGGCACGCAGGGTGCGATTTAGGATTTTCCCTTCTGTAAGCCCACTTCACGTGGCTCTGTATAGGGTGCGATTTGCCGATAAAAGTACGAATTTTACCCGAAACAATCACGTTTGGAGGAAATTTCCTACTTTTGTGGGTGGCGTATTAGTGCATCGCACACCCGATCGAACCCCTCTCTCGATGGACAAGTCTCACCGACGCCTCTCTGCACAGAGAGGGTTCGCTTCACTTCAAACCTTTGTTTCACATCGCGATTGACAACCCAAGCACATGGTGCTCATGAATGCAGACCCTAAACCACTCACCATTGATTTGGAGCAGGTGATTCGCAAAAAAAATGCTACACTGGCGCGCCTCCTGCCCCGCTTCATCCTCGAATATCTCAAACGAACCATTCATCAAACCGAGATCAATCGGGTGCTTGCCACCTACGGTCATCTCGAACCGATTCCTTTCCTTCGCGCCACGCTTGCCGATATGGGCATCAGCTACCACTCCGAAGGGTTGGACACCCTGCCTGAGGGGCGCTATCTCTTTGCCTCCAATCACCCCTTCGGGGGCATGGACGGCATAATGCTCTGCGACGAGTTGGGCAGACGCTTTGGGTCGGCACGCATCATCGTCAACGATCTGTTGATGAACCTTGCTCCCCTGCGCCCCCTCTTTGTGCCGGTCAACAAACACGGACGGCAAAACAGTGCCTACGCCCAGTTGTTCCACCAGACGCTTCAGGGCGATCTGCCCGTTGCCACCTTCCCCGCCGGACTCTGCTCCCGCCGTCATCACGGCATTGTCAGCGACACCACGTGGAAGCCCAGCTTTGTGAAGCACGCCATCGAGAGTCATCGCGCCATTGTTCCGGTGCTCTTCGAGGGACAACTCTCCTCCTTCTTCTATAACCTCTCCAGCCTGCGCACCCACTTGGGAATCAAAGCAAACCTCGAAATGCTCTATCTTCCCGATGAGATGTTCGCCCAACGCGGAAAACATTTCCGAATCCGATTCGGGACCCCGATCCCCTGGCAAACTCTGAGCGAAACCGAGAGTCCCAAGGTGTGGGCAATGCGTATTCGCCAATGCGTATATAGACTTAAAAATGAGGAAATGTAGCCTTCGGTCGTACGGTTCTCATTTTGTTTTTCTATTTTTGTTGCATTGTCCTCTTATTTACATTAGTTCCCTATTCGATGAAACCTCTGATTGAACCGGTGGAGACCGCACAACTCAAACAAGAGCTGACCCCGGCACGACTCCTACGGAATACCAACAACGGAAATAACGAGATCTATGTCATCACCGCAGCGGAGTGCCCTGCCGTGATGCGTGAGATCGGACGGCTACGCGAACTCTCCTTCAGAGACGGAGGCGGAGGCACGGGAGCCGATGTGGATATTGATGAGTTGGATTTGGTTCCGGCCGCAGAGGGAGGGTATCAACAGTTGTTGGTGTGGGATCCCAAAGCCGAGGAGATCGTCGGAGGGTATCGTTTCATTCTCTCACGGACGTCACACCCTCGCGGTATGTCCACCGAGCACTACTTTCGATTCACCGAGCGTTTCCGCAAGGAGTATCTCCCCTACACCATCGAGCTGGGACGCTCGTTTGTGCAGCCGCATTACCAAGGATCTCGTGCTAACCCCAAAGGACTCTACTCATTGGATAATCTGTGGGATGGATTGGGTGCTTTGGTCGTTGAGAATCCCGATATGCGCTATTTTTTCGGCAAGGTGACCATGTACGGCTCCTACGACAAGCAAGCCCGTAATATGTTGCTCTTCTTCCTGCGCAAATATTTCCCCGATCAAGAGAACTTGGTGGAGGCCATTCATCCGATACAATTGCAAATCGACGACCAAAAGATGGAACAGCTCTTCTGTGGCGGTAGTTATGCGGAAGATTATAAGATCCTGACCCATGATATTCGCACCTGTCGGGAGAACATTCCTCCGCTGATTAACTCCTACATGAGCCTATCCCCCTCCATGAAGGTGTTCGGCACGGTGGTCAATCCCGATTTCGGCGATGTGGAGGAGACGGGCATCCTGATTACGATCAAATATATTTATCC
>JAQUZZ010000113.1 GCA_028691095.1 Alistipes sp.
GTATAGGGTCGTTCTACATCGATCGGGAACACCGTTTTGTGGGAGTCTATGACGTATTGAAGAAGCAGATCTTTCGTTATGCTTTTGATGGGACGCTATTGGCTCAAAAGCCCGTTCCCCCCGAGATGAATTATATTCGAGACTTGATTAAAGTTTCGGAGGATCAATTGATCGTGACATTCTCAAATTCAGCGGAGTATCCGTTCAACTATGGCGTTTTTGACCCCGAGGAATATACATTTCTGCACTATGCGATTCCATATACCGTCATAGGAACCGAAAGTTCAACCAATTGGATGCCTTCCATTGCGCGGAACGATCACTCCTATCTGGCAGCCACCGCACTCTCGGATACGTTGTATTCCGGAGCATCTCAAACTCCCGAAGTGCTGCTTCAGACGGGAAGAAAAGCGACTTCTCCCGCGCAAATTGCGACATGGGGTCCCTTTGCGCGAGGACTGGAAGCTTGGAATGAGGCACTGAAAAGAGGATATTCCGGTGGTGTGACCCAGTTGTGGATGACTGAAAAGTACGGCTGTCTGCGTACCGATCAATTTGCCCACACAGCCTCTTTTAGTTTGAATGGAGTCGAACAGGAGCTTACGGGAACCTATCCTTGCTATCTGATCTGGGCGTTGAGGGAATCCGATCACCCGAGTGTCAGCTTTATACCCCGATCCATGAACCTGTTTTATCCCGGGATGTCGCCTTTTGTGGGGGCTACCGAGGATGCTTTGGTCGGGATTATTCCAGCCTATCGCATTGCGGGGTTACGGGAGACGGAACTTCCTTCGGAGGATAAAATCTATCTCTATCCTCCGATCAAACATCTGATTGAGACCATTCAGGAAGATGACAACCCGGTACTGGTTTTCTATCCAATTTCTGCGCTTTAGCGTGCTGTGCGAAATATCATGCGAAAGAGTGTGTTGCAATGGGGAGTACTTCTGTGGTGCTTCCTCTTGATGGGTGTAGGATGCGCACATCAAAACCAAGCGGACTATCCCGAAATACAGATTGATACTTTGATCCACTTAGGGAAAATTCCGATCAGTGAAGCTCGTTGTTTCCGAATCTCTTATAGGAGTTTGAGCCGGCAGAAAATGAATCTGATCGGGATCGAGACCTCCTGTGGTTGCCTTTCTCCCCTCAATCCTCATCGTTCGATGACCATACAGCCCGGAGATACAGGGTCGCTGCTCTTTTCTTTTCAACCCTCATTTGTGGGACACTTTACACAAGAGGCCAGTCTGATTTTCCAGGAATATCGGTTACCCATAAGGATCGAAATGAAAGGATTTGGACAAAACCGATAGAAAGTACGCCCCTTCTAAGTCCCCTCTTCTTTTAAGAGGGGATTTAGGGGAGATAATATGAATGGAGCGTGCTGTTTTTCAAACAGCACTAACGTGAGTTCGATAATTGCAACTCGTATGGGATGTAATTTTTTATATGTTAAATAGTTGCAATTATCGAACTCACGTTATATTAGGCATGTACCGTGACGGAAGGGTACAATAATTCTTTGGGATTGCTGAAAATCAAAGGAGAGCCAACAAATATCTTTTGTTGGCTCTCCTTTGTGGTATTGAAGCGAGGCTCTTCGCCCAAAACGGGTTAGAACCGCTGGATGAGGAACGGCGATTAGACCAAGGTCTCCTTTTTGGTTTCAAAATCATAGGAGGCAACCATCTCGAAGTCGAGTTGTTTGCGTTGCAGGTCGGCACGGGTTACCCGGATGCGTACTTCGTCGCCCAAGGTGAAGGTGCGTCCGTGTTCGCGACCCCGAACGGCATAGTTCTCCTCGTCGAAGAGGTAGAGGTCGTCGTTCATGTCACGCAGAGCTACCATACCCTCGATTTTGGTCTCTTCCAACTCCACGTAGATTCCCCATTCGGTGATTCCCGAGATGTGACCGTCGAACTCCTGATTGAGTTTGTCGATCATGAATTCGACCATCTTATACTTGATGGAGGCGCGTTCGGCCTCCGCAGCCCGCACTTCCATGGCGGAGGAGTGTTCGCACAAACGTTCGTAGAACTCCTTGTCCTCCGATTTGCCTCCGGACAGATAATGAGCCAGCAGACGATGTACCATCATATCCGGATAGCGACGGATGGGGGAGGTGAAGTGGGTGTAATAGTCGAAGGCCAAGCCGTAGTGTCCGATGTTGTCGGTGGAGTAGGTGGCTTTGGCCATGGAGCGGATTGCCAAGGTGGAGATGATATTCTCCTCCTTCTTGCCGTGAATCTTTTTCATCAGGCGGTTGATCTCTTTGGCTACGCCACGATCGCTCTGTGCGGTCATCTGATAGCCGAAGCGCGTGATGAAACTCCGGAACTGCGCCATCTTATCGCTGTTGGGTTTGTCGTGGATTCGGTAGACAAAGGTGCGTTCGCTGTTCTGCACTCCGGGACGCTTGCGCCCGATGAACTCGGCCACCTTGCGATTGGCCAACAACATGAACTCCTCGATCAGTTGATTCGACTCCTTCATCTCCTTGAAGTAGACGCGCAGCGGTTTTCCGTGTTCGTCCAAGTCGAATTTGGCCTCGTCGCGCTCGAAGTTGATTGAGCCATGACTAAATCGCTCCTTGCGTAGAAGTTGCGCCAAGGTGTTGAGCTCTAAGATCTCCTGACTGAGATCGCCTTGCTGGGTCTCGATGACCTCCTGTGCCTCTTGGTAGGTGAAGCGACGATCGGAGTAGATCACGGTGCGTCCGAACCATTCGTTGAGTACTTTGGCCTCAGCGTCTACCTCAAATACGGCGGAGAAGCAGAGTTTCTCCTCGTTGGGACGCAACGAACAGAGTCCGTTCGAGAGGTGTTCGGGCAACATCGGGATGGTGCGATCGACCAGATAGACGGAGGTTGCTCGGCTCTGCCCTTCGGCGTCGATGATATCCTCCGGATGGACATAGTGTGTCACATCGGCAATGTGAACGCCGACCTCCCAGTTGCCGTTCGGAAGTTTCTGGATCGAGAGGGCGTCGTCGAAATCCTTGGCGTCAGCCGGGTCGATGGTGAAGGTGGTGATTCCCCGCATATCGCGACGAGCCGCAATCTCCTCGGGGGTGATTGCCTCCGAGATCTGCTGTGCCACCTCTTCGACCTCTGCCGGATAGCTGTAAGGTAGGTCATATTCGGCCAAGATGGCGTGCATCTCGGTGTTGTTTTCGCCGCAGGCTCCCAGCACGTCGAGGATTTCGCCTTCGGGACTCTTCATGGTCTCGGGCCATCCGACGATACGAACGACGACTTTCTCACCGTTCTTGGCTCCGTGCAGCGATCGCTCGGGGATGAAGATATCATAGGCCATCTTGCGACTGTCGACGCGCACAAAGGCGAAGTTCTCGGAGGCTTCGATGACACCGACATAGTTCTTCTTGTTGCGTTCCAGAATCTCGACCACTCTGCCTTCGGGGTTTCCGCCTCGACCGCGATGGGTGATCTCGACGCGTACACGATCGCCATGCAGGGCATGACCTCCGTGCGGTGCACTCACAAAGACGTCCTTCTCCATTCCTTCGACGATGATGTATAGGGCGCCTGAGGAGGTCATATCCACCACGCCCTCTGCGTTTTCGCGTTGGGAGTGATGCAGACGGAACCGTCCTTCGCTGGCTTTCTCAAGCTGTTGTTTTTCTGTCATTTGCAGGAGCGTCGTACGTACGATCTCCAGATCTTGGCGACGGGTGTATCCTAATGCGGAGGCCAAAGCTTTGGCCGAAAAGCGTTTTTCCGGAGCACGTTGCATGATCTCTAAGATCTGCGGTTCCGGATTTGTAATTAAAGTTTGTTCTCTCTTTTTCCTTGCCATAATTCCTCTTTTTGCGGGACGGAGGGGTGAGGGGTGCTCTCCTGAGCGGGAGACCTTCCCTGTGTCGAAGGGGGTTCCGTCCGAGACTCCAACCGTGGAGTCTTTAGGACAAAGGTAAGGAAATAAACGAGATTCGGTGTAGGGAGGTGATGCAAAGGTGTTACGATTTTACAACAATCGACCCAAGGGGCTCCCCTTGTGCATAACCCGTGAGTTTGCAGGGCGTGGAATTGAGGTTGTAATGCGATACGATGGGGTTATAAACAGAGTTATAAACAGATCCGAACGCCGTATGACACAGAACGAAATAGCGCATAAATAGATGATATTGAGATGAATCCTTGTGATCTTGTGGAAGTAGAGTATACGTTATGATCCATGAAACGGTGCTTGAATGGCTGAAAAATGAGGTTATACACAGCAGCGTGTGTGCGGTGCGTAATTTTGTGCAGGAACGGGGGAGAAGTTGTGCATAAGTGCACGAAAAGAAACACTCCCGACCGAATAGGGTCGAGAGTGTTTGCTCAATCTGTAATGCTTACGCTACGCTATAACGCCTCGGCCACAATCTCCGAGAGATCGCGTACGGGCATCGCATTGCTTCGGGAGAGGCTCTTTTTGCAGAGCGGACAGGCGGTGACCAAGGTGTCGGCTCCCGTCTCTACAAAGGCCTGCGTAACGCTCTCTCCGATGCGCCGTTGCCCCTCGTCGTCGATGGCCAGATTGGCCACGCTGGAGCCACAGCAGAGGGCTTTTTCGCGGGTCTCCACCGGTTCCGATAGGGTTCCGATGGCTTCGATCACCTCGCGCGGAGCCTGATAGATGCCCAACCCACGCCCCAGTTCGCAGGGATCATGATAGGTGAAATGGTGGGTTCCGGCTTTGGGTTTCAGTCGTCCGCTGAGGATGAGTCGCTGAATATATTCGGAGTGGTGCAGCACCTCAATGCCTTCGAGTTGATACTCCTTGCGGAAGACACGCAGGCAGATCGGACACGAGGTGACCAACGTGGTGATGCCGTGTTTGCGGAACAGCTCCTCGTTGAAGCGCATCATGCGATGCGCGGCTTCGATCTCTCCGGAGAGCTTCAGCGGTCGCCCGCAGCAGACACTCCCCTCGCGATCGGCCCACCACACCGATTCTTGCGCTGCCGTGAAGATCTCCTCCATGGCGTGCAGAATCTTCGGGGTTAGCAGGGTCATGCAGCCGGCAAAGTAACCCACCTTGCCACTGCCTTGCGAACGATCAATCCCCTGAATGTAGTGATAGCGATCGTCGGTGCAGGGTACGGCTCGTTCGGCACGGCTGTTCAGTCGTAATTGGTTTTGTTCGATGGAGACGGGGCAGGCGCGTTCGCAGCGTCCGCACATCAGGCAGTTGTTGGCCACGGCATCGGTGAGATGGCCGTAGCGGCGGTCACGCAGGAAGTAGACCGATTGTACGCCTTGGATTCCGGCGCGTTGCAACTGACAGGGGTCGATGCAGATTCCGCAACGAGAGCAGGCGTGAGATTGGAACTTGTCATAGCTTGTGGGGCTCTCTTGGCTGTGAATGCCGGCATTACGGAGGAAGATGAGCGGAATCTCGGTAAAGATGTGCATATAGCGCGAAAAGGGAAGCGCGAAGAAGAAGAGACCCAAGGCGCAGGAGTAGATCCACCATGCCGGCAGCTCTCCCATTTGGAGCACCGTGTCGGGCAGGACGCGTGCCAACAGCTCTCCCGTCGTATTGGTCAGGAAGCTGCCGCATCCCACGCCGGGGGGAATCAGATGTTGCTCCTCACCCAAGGCCCAGACGATTCCGCCGAAACGCCAAACCTCAGCACTGGTCATGCTCTCGGCCAAGAGTCGTGCCGGGAAGATGAGCCACAGTGCC
>JAQUZZ010000114.1 GCA_028691095.1 Alistipes sp.
CAGCCAAATAACGCATGGAGAGAGCCAAGCGACTGCAACGAATCCAGCGATTGCTCCAGTTCTTCTTCAATTCGATTCCACAATATCCCAAGACCACGTCGCCACAGATGAATCCTTTGGCCATCAAGGCAATCCAGCGATCGGAATCGGGCACTGCATCGGGAGTCGTAAAGAGGATGTGTTCGTAGCGTGCCGCCTTGATGCCGACGGTCAGTGCCAGCTTGGTGCTGTGTGCCGAGGGGAGCTGTTGTTTGAAGGCGGTGACGTGGAGGTTGGGGTGTTCGAGGCGTTGGAGTGCCAAGAGTTCGCTGATCTCCTCGTTGTAGCTGCAATCGACCAAAATGACCTCAAAGGCGTCGTATTGTTGTCTTAATAATTTAGGAAGGATCTGTTCGATGAAGTAGAACGAATTCTCGCGCACCACGATCACCACAGAGATCGGAGGGGTGGCGACCTGACTCCCTACACCGCGGTTGTTTCGGAACCGAGGCAGACGGCCGTAGACATGAAGGTAATAGCGCAGTTGCAACACAAAGAGCAGCAGCACCGCTCCCATGGCTCCCAAGGCCGCATAAGGTGCGCGAATCCCCAAGGAGGATAGATCGTTATAGAGAAGTTGAAGGTATTCCACAATCGGCTGATTAAACGGATTCAAAGTGCAACGGATTCAAAGTGCAAGCGTAGACTTCGCTTGCTATATCGGGACGGATCATACAGTGCGAATCCCCACCACAACATACAAAGGTACGCGATTTTAGAGCAATCCCCAAGCACTTTACGAGGAAGAACGGAAAAATAGTTACCTTTGTCCCCCTATGGAGTATACCCTACAACATACCGATTCCTGTTGTGCGGCGCGCGCGGGAGTACTTGCCACCGATCATGGTGCGATCGAAACCCCGATTTTCATGCCTGTGGGAACGGTGGGAAGCGTCAAAGGCGTTTTCCATCGCGATCTGCAACAGGAGGTGGGGGCTCAGATCATTTTGGGCAACACCTATCATCTCTACTTGCGACCCGGAACGGGAATTTTGGAGCAGGCCGGAGGGTTGCATCGCTTCTGCGGCTGGGATCGACCGATACTCACCGACAGTGGTGGATTTCAGGTCTTCTCCTTGGCCGACTGCCGCAAGATCACCGAAGAGGGTTGCCGCTTCAGTTCGCATATCGACGGATCGAAGCATCTGTTTACCCCCGAGAGTGTGATGGATGTGCAGCGAAGCATCGGAGCCGACATCATGATGGCTTTCGACGAGTGTCCTCCCGGAGATGCCCCCTATGACTACGCTGCCAAATCGCTGGCGCTCACCTGCCGTTGGCTGGAGCGTTGTTTTGATCGGTTTACGAAGACCTCCCCTCGGTATGGTTATCGGCAGTCGCTCTTCCCGATTGTGCAAGGGTGTGCCTATGCCGATTTGCGCACACGTTCCGCAGAGTTTGTGCAGCAGTTCGATGCCGACGGGTATGCCATCGGCGGTTTGGCCGTGGGCGAACCCGCACCGGTGATGTATCAGATGATTGAAGTGGTCAATGCGATACTACCGCAACAAAAACCGCGTTACTTAATGGGCGTGGGAACCCCGATCAATCTGCTGGAGGCGATCGAACGCGGGGTGGATATGTTCGACTGTGTGATGCCGACCCGCAACGGACGCAATGGGATGCTCTTTACCTCAGAGGGGGTAATCAATATTCGCAATCAGAAGTGGCAGAATGACTTCTCGGTGATTGATCCGGCCGGCCATTGCTTCGCCGACACCGCATACACCAAGGCCTACCTGCGCCATCTGACGATTGCGGGAGAGATGTTGGCCGCGCAGATTGCCAGTATGCACAATTTGGCTTTTTATCTGTGGTTGGTGGGCGAGGCACGCCGTCACATCCTTGCAGATACCTTTGTACCATGGAAAGCCCAGATGATGGAGCGGCTCGCGCGACGGTTGTAAGCCCACAGAAGTTGCAGCGGACTCGGCATAGGGCCGTTCTTCTATCAGTGCGGATCCTGCGAACGTGCGATTCACAAACACCGCGTACAAACGGTTCATCAGATAATCAGAATTCCGATTCGCGAAACTCCCGTTATTTAACTATCTTTGAACCATCCTTTGTACGAAGTTTTAGATCGAGCCAACCATGAAATTTCCGGGCGTTAGAATCATAGATCGTTATATCATTCGCAGGTTTCTGGGAACCTATTTCTTCGCGATTGCGTTGATTATCGTGGTCGTGGTCATCTTTGATGCGGCCGAGAAGATCGACGACTTCATCGAGTTGAAGGCTCCGCTCTCCAAGATTGCATTCCAATACTATCTGAACTTCATTCCCTTCTTCATCAATCAGTTCAGCGGCCTGTTCACCTTCATTGCGGTGATCTTCTTCACCTCGAAGATGGCGTACAATACCGAGATCATTGCCATTCTCTCGGCCGGCATCAGCTTCCGACGCTTGATGTGGCCCTACTTCCTCAGTGCCCTGACCATTACCGTACTCAGCATGGTGCTGAATCTGTGGGTGATTCCCGCGGCCAACGGCGAACGGTTGAAGTTTGAGATGAATTACATCAAGCGCATCAAGGGAATCCGGTATGATCCCCACATCTACCGACAAATCGAACCCGGAACCTTTGTCTACATTCGCGATTATAGCGATCAGAGCAGCAGTGCCTCCTTCTTTGCACTGGAGAGTTACCAGAACGGAGAGATCCTCTCCTCGTTGGAGGCCTCCAATGTGCAGTTCGATCCAGAGGCGGAACGTTGGAGTGCCGAGAAGAGCATCCAGCGCACCTTTGAGAAGGGCAAGGAGATCTTTATCAAGACCCAGCCTCTGGATACGATCATCAATCTCAAGGCCAATGAGATGGGGCGTGAGGAGGAGACGGTAAAGACGATGGATATTGGAACCCTGGGGCACTTCATCGAACAGCAGAAAGCCAAGGGCTCCGACCTGATCGCACGATTTGAGGTCGAGCGACACAACCGGTTTGCCTTTCCGGTTTCGACCTTCATTCTGACCATCATCGGAGTGTCGCTCTCTTCGCGCAAGGTGAGGGGCGGAACCGGTTTGCATATCGGAGTGGGTATTGTCTTGGCCTTCTCGTTCATCCTGTTCAGTAAGTTCGGAGAGGAGTTTGCCAAGGGAGGCTTGTTGCCGCCGGGCATTGCAGTTTGGATTCCCAATATCCTCTATGCCTTTATTGCCCTCTATCTCTATAAGAAAGCGCCCAAATAAGCGCCCCGTGCGATTGAAGCCGCATAGACTTCCGTATATATCCAGCCATATCGTAAAACCTTCGTTGGGGTCACGTAAAGATCAGCCTTATGCCTACCAAAGAGAGTCTACGCCGTGCGGTGCGCGACCATGCACAGCGGTATGATATGCAGCAGCAGAGCCGCATCGCAGCAAACCTTTGGGCTACGATTGAGGCGATGCCCTGTTTCCAAACCGCACAGCATATTCTGCTCTATTGGTCGCTACCGGGAGAGGTGGAGAGTCATGCGGTGTGCGCGCGGTGGGCGGTCGATCATGCGGTCTATTTACCGATCATGTGCGGACAGACGTTGGAGTTGGGTCGCTACACCGATCCGGCTGCGTTGTGTCCGGCTCGTTTTGGCGTGATGGAGCCGCGAAACGGAGTGCGGATCGATCCGCAGCAGGTGGATCTGATGATTGTTCCGGCCGTAGGTTATGACCCGCAGGGGCGTCGGCTGGGGCATGGCAAAGGATTCTATGATCGGCTTTTACAACCCTATCCAGAGGCTATCTCGGCGCAACGTACCGGATCGCCCTTCAAAATCGGGGTTTGTTTCGACTATCAACTCTTCCCGGAGATTCCGACCGAAGCCCACGATGTGCCGGTCGACTGTGTCGTGTGTGGGGCTCTCGACGAGGTGCGCTGCTTTCAGCGACCTTGACCACGACAAGAGCCCGCACGGGGATTCTCGTGCGAAAAACATCCACAACGTCTAAAAATCATTATCTTTGTATCCCTTAAGTATCTCGCAACGGATGCGCCATCCCCGCATGGGATATACACCCCATGCCGTGAGGTGAGGCTCCTTTTGTTCCTCGGATGACTGCATCGAGGCGGGATCTTACTCACCAATACTCTTTCGTATGAATCGAAAAACCTATTTTATTCGTTCGTTCAAGTATCTGATATGGTTGCTGTTGCTTTTCACAGCCCTTTTTCTACTGATGCTCTCGACGGGAACCTCTCGTGCGGATGTAGGGCAGAGCCTTTCGGAACTCTTCCTCTCGCAACGGGGGCAGTGGATGTTGGTGGTCATTCTTATTCTGGCCGCGTTCTATCCCCGTTTCGGATTTACGGTACGACGGGTCGACGCAAAGGGCGATGCGGTGCGCCAAACGATTCTGGAGACCTTGGCCTCCAATGGATATTCGCTTCAGCAGGAGTCTGCCGAGGAGATGGTATTTCGAGCCTCTGCGCCCCTGAAACGCATCTTACTGCTCTGGGAGGATCAGATCACGGTGCGTCTGGACGCTCCGGCGCAACAGATCGAAATCGACGGCATTCGCAAAGAGGTGGTGCGCATCGAGTTCCGGCTACGCTCCTTTTTGGGGGACGAATAAGAGAGGGCACACACCAACACGACGAAAAATTGCGTTTGTTAAGCACACGGTGCAGATGAAAAAGATGATGCGTAAAACTAAATATTGGTTCTGGGGAGGGGTTGCCTTGGTGGGCAGCCTGTGTTTGACGGCCTCCTCGATTTCGGACTTTTCGCTGGGACGCAACGCCCAGATTCTCTTCAATATGTTTCGGGATGTCAGCCTATTCTATGTGGATTCGGTGGACACCGACACCTTACTGCTGGATGCGGCCGAGGGAATGGTGGCCAACTTGGATCCTTATACCGAGTTGCTGCCCGAGAAGGAGATGGATGAGTTTGAGATTCAAACGACCGGCAAGTACGGTGGCATTGGGGCATTGATCCGTCAGAGTGGCGACTATGTCATCATTGCGCAGCCCTACAAAGGATTTCCGGCCGACAAAGCGGGGTTGGTGATCGGGGATAAGTTGATGGCCGTAGATGGCCAAAGCATCCAAGGATACGACCCAACCAAGGTGAGCGGAATGCTCAAAGGAACCCCCGGTACGACAATGAAACTGACGGTCGAGAAGTTGCTCAGTGGCGAGCAGACCCAAGTATCGGTCAAGCGCGAACGGATCTATATTCCCAGTATTCCCTATTATGGCGTCTTGGAGGGAGGGGTAGGCTATATCCTGCACCATGATTTCTCGGAGGAGTGCAGCAACGATATGCGGATTGCCTTTGAGAAGCTCAAGCGACAGGGGATCACGTCGTTGATCTTGGATTTACGGAGCAATGGCGGTGGAGTGCTTCAGGAAGCGGTGAAGATCCTGTCGATGTTTGTGCCCAAGGGCACGGAGGTCGTGTCGATGCGTGGCCGAATGAAGGAGAGCGATGCGGTCTTCAAGACCCAACTCACACCCCTGGATTTGCAGATCCCCATTGTCGTATTGGTCAACAGCACGACGGCTTCGGCGGCAGAGATTGTGTCGGGAGCCTTGCAGGATCTGGATCGTGCAGTGTTGGTGGGGCAACGAACCTTTGGAAAGGGCTTGGTGCAGACCACTCGTCCCGTCGGATTCAACGCCTAC
>JAQUZZ010000115.1 GCA_028691095.1 Alistipes sp.
CGGTGAGGTTGGTCGGAAAGTTTTTCAATATCTTAATGTATTGGTAAACATAAAGATACAAAATTAAATCCAATTAAACAACTGATGATCAGTATTGTAAACCAAATATTTTTAAACAGACTCTTAAGTTGATAGGATTTTTATGATGTTTAAATTAAAATACAGCCTAGCCTTGAGGCGAGGGTTTGTCGTTGCGTGTGGTGGCGAGGAGACCGCAGGCGGCCTGAATGTCTTCTCCGCGGGAGGTTCGGATGGTGGTGATGATTCCTTTGCGGGAGAGGGCGTCGCGCATACGGATCATCGTGGCCTCGTCGGCGCCTTGCATCGGGGCGTCGGGGATGGCGTGGAAGCGAATCAGGTTGATGCGGCATTTGAGTCCTGCAAGCAGACGGCTGAGTGCCGCTACGTGCGCAGGGGTGTCGTTGAGTCCGCGGAATACGATGTATTCAAAACTCACGCGTCGCTGATGGGTGAAGTCGTAGTCGCGCAGGATGCGCACCACCTCTTCGATCGGGTATCGTTGTTGTATGGGCATCATCTCCAAGCGTTCGTCCGCAAAGGGATTATGCAAACTTACGGCCAAATGCACTTTGGTCTGCGCTAAAAATTCGCGAAGTGCCGGAATGACCCCAATGGTCGAGAGCGTGATGCGTGAGGGACTCCATCCGTAGCCCCACGCGGCGGTGAGGATCTCCAACGAGCGTCGTACTTCGGGCCAGTTGTCCAGCGGCTCGCCCATACCCATGTAGACGATGTTGGTCAGCGAGCTGCTCTCGGGGAGGGTGCGAATCTGGTTGAGGATCTCGCCGGTGGTGAGGTGGTGTACGAATCCTTGGCGTGCGGTCATGCAGAAGCGGCATCCCATGCGGCATCCCGACTGCGAAGAGACACAGAGCGTCGCGCGGTCGGCTTCGGGAATATAGGCCGATTCGATGAAGCGTTGTTGGAGGGTCGGAAAGAGATATTTCTTGGTGCCGTCGGTCGATTCGGCGACGTCGGCCACCGGAAGCACGCCGACCTCATATCGTTCGGACAAGAGCGTCCGGTTGCGTAGCGACAGATTGGTCATGGCGTCGAACGACGTGACTCCTTGACCATAGAGCCAGGAGGCGATCTGCCCGGCGGAGAAACGAGGCATTCCCAGAGCCTGAACACACTCGGTGAGTTCGGATAAGGTTTTGCCGAATAACCACTCTTTTTGCATAGTTATACGCTGTAAGGTTGAAGGAGAAGGCCGATTGATGCAAGAGGTGCGGAGGTCGATGGTGTGAATTTCGCACGGAGTACTTCGGTTGCGTTGGCGTTTTCGACGGATTTTGAAAAGAAAAAGGCTGCCCAAGACAGCCTTTTCGTTTTCAACGTGGAGAATACCAGGGTCGAACTGGTGACCTCTTGCATGCCATGCAAGCGCTCTAGCCAACTGAGCTAATCCCCCATAATTTTTTACAAAGATAAACGGTTTTTGAGAATCGTGCAATAGGGTAGGGCTGAAATCGAAAGATTTTTTTGCGATGGAAGATCGAAAAAGAGAAGCGCGGAGAAGGGAGTAGGTTCGGTGGTGCGATCCGAAGCGGCTCAGAGCAGTTTGAGCAGATCGCGCAGATCCGCAATTTCGTGCGTGGGCATCTCGCTGGAGCGTTCTCCGGTGGGGTTGAACCAGATTGAGTCCATCCCTACATTGAAAGCCCCCTGGATGTCCGACTCCAGATCGTCACCGATCATCACCGCTCGGGTTACCTCGACGCCTGCCTGCTCCATGGCATAGGTGTAGATGCGGGGTGAGGGTTTGTTGGCTCCGGCATCTTCCGAACAGATGATGCCCCGAAACAGATCGGTCAATCCGCTGTGGTGTAATTTGAGATGTTGGGTTTCGCGAAACCCGTTGGTCAGAATGTAGAGCGGATACCGCTGATGGAGTGCCGTGACCACCTCCGTGGCATACGGAATCATATTGCGAAAGGTAGGGGCTAAGGCGACATAAGCGTCGCTCAGTTCGACGGCTAAGTGCGGATCGGGAAGCCCGATCTGGAGCAACATCTGCGCGAAGCGGCGGTTGCGTAGTTCGACCCGTGTGACCAACTCGTCGCGATAGGCAGCCCACAGTTGGGTGTTGATCTGATCGAAAATGGCGAAGCAGGGTTCAAAGTCAACCCCCGACCGCTTGAGATCGTATTGATCGTAGAGTTGTGCCAACGCCTCTTTCTGATTGCGTTCCACATCCCAGATTGTGCGATCTAAATCGAAAAATAGCGATTGATATCGTCCCATTTTCATTAAATTTGTCGAAACAAAGGTAGCGAATTCTTGCGACACTGCCGAAAACCGAGTGAAACCTTAGACTCCATCCATGATGACATACGAAACACAATCTCTGCTCGAAGCGCTTCAGAGCCTTCGCCGGGAGGATCATTTTCAGAAACTTACCCGCTTCGGCATTCCGACCGAACACGCCTTGGGAGTGCCCGTTCCGGCGTTGCGTCGCTTGGCGCGCACCTTGCGGGGACGTCACGATCTGGCGTTGGGGTTGTGGGAGAGCGAGTGGCACGAAGCACGCATTCTGGCGACCATGATTGCCGATCCCTCTCAAACCACACCCCAGATGATGGATCGGTGGAGTGCGGCGTTCGACAGTTGGGATCTCTGTGACCAATGTTGTGCCAATCTGTTCCGTCACCTCCCTTTTGCGTGGGATAAAATTCCGGAGTATGCCGCGCGTCCCGAGGAGTTTGTGCGTCGTACGGCTTTTGCTTTGATTGCGTCGCTGGCGATGGGCGATCGGAAGATTCCCGACGCTCCCTTCCTTGCGGTGTTGCCCTTGATCGAGCGTTATGCCGACGACCCGCGGAACTTCGTGCGCAAGGCGGTCAACTGGGCACTCCGTCAGATCGGAAAACGAAACGTGACCCTCTATCCTGAGGCGTTGACCCTCAGCCGACGCTTGGCTGCCTCTTCCCATAAAACCACAGCGTGGATCGGGAAAGATGCCGTGCGAGAGTTGACCGACCCCCAGATCCTTGCGCGACTGCACACTGCTGTACTTAACCCTCAAACTTAACCTATCATGAAACTCTCTATGCGTCTTGTGGCGTTGGTACTCCCTTGGATGCCGACGCTCCTTTGTGCCCAAACGCTGCACCTCGTGCGTCAAGGGCATTCGGCATACCGGATTGTTGTGCCGGTGCCGGATTCGGAGATGGAACAGAAAGCGGCGGCTGAATTTCAGCGGCTCTTGGCACTCAGTACCCAGGTGGCGCTCCCGATTGTGGGAGATACGTTGCCCGTGCAATCGCGCGAAATCCGTATCGGTGCGCTGACCCGACGCGAGGCAATCGCCTCGGAGTCCGATCTGCAAGAGGACGGATTTGCCTTGAAGAGTTCGGGCAAAGCCCTTGTGATTCGTGGCGGGCGCGACAAGGGTCTGCTGTACGGAGTCTATACCTTTTTTGATCGGTATCTCGGTTACCGATGCTATACCCCTACCGTGTTGAAGTATCCGACATACGCGCGTCTCGATTTGCAACCCTTGGATACGACGGAGATACCGGTCAATACCTATCGGAATGTTTACTATGCCGTGGCGGAAGACCCCTTCTATGCCGACTGGCATAAGTTGGATCACATGAAGCCGGAGTGGGAGTGGTGGGTGCACACCTTTTCGCGGTTGCTGCCTCCCAGTCAATATTTTGAGTCGCACCCCGAATATTATGCGTGGGTCGACGGCAAACGGGTCGGGATGCAGGCCGACGGACACCTCTTCGCGCAACTCTGCCTGACCAACCCGGGAACCCTTCAGACCTCCATCGAAACGCTTCGGGCTCAGATTCAGGCTCACCCCCAGGCACACTATTGGTCGATCAGCCAAAACGACACCTATCCCGATCGACCCTACAACTGCACCTGCCCCGATTGTGCTGCGTTGGATCGTGCTGCCGGATCGCCCAGTGGCTCGATGCTCCATTTTGTCAATCGCATAGCCGAGGCTTTTCCGGATAAAACCATCTCGACCTTGGCATATCGCTATACCCGTAAGGCTCCGAAGGGGATTCTTCCGAACCCCAATGTGAACATCATGCTGTGTGACATCGAGTGCAACCGACAGACTCCGGTGTTTGTGGATAGTACGGGCACGGCGTTCTGTTCCGACTTTGAGGCGTGGAGCAATCTGACGCACAATATCTTGGTGTGGGATTACACCATTCAATTCTCGAACTTGATGGATCCGTTCCCCAACCTCCACGTGTTGCAACCCAACTTGCAATATTTCGTAAAGCACGGTGTCTCGGCACACTTCCAACAGGGAAATATCAGTCGCGGTGGGGAGTTCAGTGAGCTTCGTCCCTATCTGATTGCCCGATTGTTGTGGAATCCGGATCTGGATTTCGAGGCGGAATTGAACGATTTCTTGCAGGGGTACTACGAAGAGGGAGGAGCGTTCATTGCCCAATATATCCAGATCATGCGTCAGGAGCTGGACTCCTCGCATCTGCCACTCACCATCTATGGCAAACCGACGGATCATCTGGATGGATTTCTGAGCGATCGGAATTTTGCGCGCTATGAAGCCTTGTTCGATCAGGCCGAGCGAGCGGTGGCCGACAAGCCGGAGGTGTTGGAGCGGGTGCAAACCGCGCGGATGCCTCTGACCTTTGCCCTAATGGAGATCGCCAAAGCGCGAGGAAAGGCCGAAACGCGTGTCTTGGAACAACGTGCCGAGGGGTGGGGGGTGAAGCCTGAGGTGGAACAACGCCTCCAGGCCTTCTTGGAGTTGTGTCATCGCACGGGCGTTCAAAATTTTGTCGAAGGAGGCCGATCGGCCGACGAGTATGTGCAGATGACACGGGATGCCTTTACCCAGATTCTGACCCAATAGACCCTCTGAAAGAAGAGGATCGTTTCCCCTCTCTTGATGCTTCTCTATGTTCAACCATACGGTGGAGTAGCAAGGGGGAGGGGCGGAGCGTCTGCTCGATTGAAACAGGGTCTTGTGCTGTGTTGTATTCAGCATGAGACCCTGTGGCGTATGGGGATCGAAATCGGGAAAGGAATCCTTGAAAGAGGTGTAAAATTTGGACAAAAGAGATGAATTTGTGCTGATTTTAGACGAATGGGGGAAATAATGTCTATTTTTGCAGCCCCTTACGGATGCCGGTAGCTTGGGATATTGGAGTTGGAGCGTGAGGGGATCTATAAAAAATTATTCCTGTTTCATGAAATCTTTTACTTTTCGGCCGAAGCTCTGTTCGGCTTTGACGCATTACAACAAAGAGACTTTTATGGCCGACCTGATGGCCGGTATCATTGTGGGCATCGTGGCGCTACCGCTGGCGATCGCCTTTGGTATCGCATCGGGTGTTTCGCCGGAGAAGGGTATCATCACGGCGATCATCGCGGGGTTTATTATCTCGTTCTTGGGAGGCTCGCGGGTGCAGATCGGAGGCCCTACGGGGGCTTTTATCGTGATCGTCTACGGAATCATCGCCCAATATGGCGAGAAGGGGTTGATCGTTGCTACGATCATGGCCGGTGTGATTCTGATTCTCTTGGGTCTCTTTAAATTGGGCACGGTCATCAAGTTTATTCCCTATCCGATTGTGGTGGGATTTACCAGCGGTATTGCTGTGACCATCT